>JAHWKK010000009.1 GCA_019347945.1 Acidobacteriota bacterium
CGTGCAGCCAACCGGCGAGGAAGAGCAGGGCGGACCCCGGACGCCGGCGCGACAGCCGCCACGGAACCCGTGGTGCGCGCTTCACGACTTCCAGCCCGGTCGTGCCCGACGGTCGTGGTCGAGACCGGCGCGCACGCACGCCGGGGACGACCGCCCAGCACTCCACCTCCCCCACGGCGCGCTGCAGGGCGCGAGCGTGGTCCACCACGAAGGGGCGCGCGTGGGGGCGGGCCAATCGCGGGCGTTTGGTTGACCGCGGGGGGGGGGTGGGTATTTATATTTTATTTACAGTCGCTTTTTTCTAAGGGTTGCGGGCCCACTTTTTTTTTTTACAATTTACCCCCCCGACCCCGCTTGTACTTCTACGGATTGAAACGCTGCGGCTGAATCGAGTCGTCGATGTCGAGGCTGAGCTCGGCACAGAGCCGGATCAATTTGCGCGTCTCGTCGTCGGCCTGCTGATAGACCTTGCAAAGCCGGTCGATCTGGTCCTGATCTTCGTAAGCCCAGACCGTGAACCCGTGCTGAGGCTGATAGGCGGCCTGTGTTCGGACTTTTCTCCACCGACCATCTTCGAGCGAGACTCGAAGATAGCCTCGCTTCCTGGCGATCCTGAGCCAGGGCAACAGGCTCAGCGACTTTTCATAGATCGACGACAGCTGCTTCTTGCTCTGCGTAAGAGTACCGCCGACGTTGAATATCGGCATCTCCTCGAGAATCACCGCCAGGTCTCCCCTCGCGTTCAGCTTCTGTTCCTCGATAGCACGCTCGAGTTGACGGGCGATGATCTCCCTCAACTGCGGATGATGAAGGCTACCGTCCTTCGGGTCGAACCGGATCCCGGTGTTGTAGATCACCCCTTCGTCGCCGCTCGCGAACTTGCAGCGGACGACATCGCCCCGAAGCGTCAACTCCTCGTCACCCCAGCTGAAATCGATCTCCACGCGCGCACCCGTCTTCAGGGCGAAATGACTCTCCACCCGGCAACCGAGCAGACTCAGATCCATCAGCGCCACCTCGGCGGAGTTGATCTTCGCCAGGATCGGTATGCTCAGCTGAATTCGCTCTACGGCTCGCTGTTTCGAATAGGACATTTGCACGCCTGACTCATCCCGAATGCCGGGACCAGCTACCAGTTTCGCTTTCGAAACCCATACCGGAGGACGTTAGATCAGGACCATAGTGTATCCACATCGGGTTATGATCCGGCCCCGTGATGTCGATGATCGAGAGAATCGGAGCCTACTTCATCAGGTTCTTCGAAGAGACCGGGCTCTGGTTCCAGATGCTCGGTCGGACCGCCGTCTGGACCTTCAGACCTCCGTTCGCGATCGGCGAATGGTTCCGCCAGATGGTGCGAGTCGGTGTCGACTCGATCCCGGTCGTCGTGCTCACGACGATGTTCACCGGGATGGTCATGGCGCTCCAGACTTTCACCGGCTTCCAGCGTGTGCACGCGACCGATTTCGTCGGAAGCGTCGTCGCACTGTCGATGCTCCGGGAGCTCTCGCCCGTCCTGGTCGGGTTGATGGTCACCGGACGGGTCGGGTCATCGATGGCCGCAGAGATCGGTACGATGCGGGTCACCGAGCAGCTCGACGCTCTGGAAGCGCTCGCAACCGAACCGGTCCACTACCTGTTCGTCCCACGTGTCGTCGCCGGCATCGTCATGCTTCCGTTCCTCACCATTCTCGGAGATGGTCTCGGCATGCTCGGCGGGTACATCGTCGCGGTCAAGCTTCTCGGAGCGAACTCGGTCGTCTACATTCACAACAGCTTTCAGTTCCTCGAGCTGAACGACCTCTGGAGTGGCCTGATCAAGGCCGCCTTTTTCGGTCTGATCCTGACCCTCACCGGCTGCGTTCGAGGCTATTTCACCCGAGGCGGGGCGGAGGGAGTCGGCCGGTCGACCACCGCGGCCGTGGTCAGCGCATCTCTGATCATCCTGCTCACGGACTTTTTCCTCACGAAACTCCTCTTTTGAACTTCAATGGCCCCGAAAAAGAAGACCTCCCGTAAGACCAGGCCCGCAGCTTCCGCCTTCAACCTCGAAACCTCGCTCGAAAAGATCCGCAGCACGTTGCCCCCTGTGATTCTCGTCGGAGGAAACAACGACTTTCTAGTCACGAAGGCGTGGGCTCTTCTGACCGCGGCGATCGAGCAGAGTCATCCTGCCGTCCAAATCGAGCCCTGGCCCGAAGGTGCCGATCTCGCAAGGGTCGCCGAGTCCTACCGGACGTCGAGCCTCTTCTCCGCGAAGCGTGTCCTGCTCGTTCCCGAGGTGAATGCCTTCGTCACCGCCCGGGAGCTCGATCAGCTCGTCGACAAGGCGGCGAAAGGGTGGGACACCGCTCGAACGGATCGCAAGCGCAAGACCTCCTCCGCCCGGCTCATGCACGCACTTGGACTCGCCGGGTTGACTCTGCAGCAATCCAACTCCGACATCATCGATGGCCTCGGCTCCGGCATCAGCAGAAAAACGATCGTAGAGATGCTCGAGTTCGCCAGACAGAGCGGGGGAACGGCCTCGCGAGGCGAAGCAGACGCCGCGATCCTCGGCGCGATGATCACCGAAGGAGGAGCTCCCGGCGCACACCTCGCCATCAGAACCGGCGAAATACCCGCTTCTTCGGCAACCGTCGATGCAATCGAAAAAGCAGGGGTCGTGATCCGATGCGACCTCTCCAGACAGACCTTCGATCTGGCTCTCCAAAGCGCGATCGACGAAGTGACGGCAGAGTGGGAAGTCACTTTCGAGCCCCAGGCGCTTTCAGCAATCCGCGACCTCCTCCGGGTCGACAGCGTTCTCCAGGACAAGTACTCGAGTGAAATTCCGGATCTGGCGCTCGTCGCATCGGAGATCAGACGACTTGCGGCCTTCGCGGGCGTCGGCGGCCGGGTCACGTCGTCAATCGTCACGAGTGAGCTTCATCGCCGCGAAGGGGGCGCGCGATTCGAGATGACTTCGCTCGTGTCGGAAGGCAAACCACTCGAAGCGATCGAGAAGCTGAGAGATCTCGTGATCCAGGCAAAACGGGAGAAAACCTCTACCTCGGAAGAATTCGCTTTCGGGTCCTTCGTTCCGACTCTCGCCGACGAGATTCGCGTCCTCGTTGCCATCGCGTCCTGGTGCCGGCTGAAAGGAATCCGGAGCACCGGAGGCTACAACCGATTCAGGGACACGATGGCAGACGCCCTGCTCGACGATCTCGAGTCTCGTGGATTGCTGAGAAAACGGATGCACCCTTTTCCCCTTTACAAGAAGTTCGAGACCGTCACTTCCGGCCGATATGGCGAGCGGACACTGCTCGAGTGTCTGCGAAGGCTGAGCGAGATCGAGATGGAGCGCAAATCGGGTGGCGTGCCGGTTCAGATCGGCATCGAGACGGCGCTGATCACCCTCGGAGCCCGATGAAAAAGAGGCGGCCCGTATGACGGAACGCCTCCTGAAATGGCCCGGGACTGAGACTATTTGCCCGAAAAAGCGGCTTTTCGTTTCTGATTGTAGGCGCCGAGACCTTCCTTTGCATCCTCGCTCTGAAACAGCTGCTGTTGTAGCTCCCGCTCGAGGGCAAGCCCGGACTCCATCGGAAGCTCCCACCCTGACTGTACCGCCCTCTTGATCCTTCCGACCGCCTTCGAGGCTTTGTTCGGAGGGCAGAAGTCGCGGGCGTACTCCATGACGCGATCCCACCAGCTCTTCTCGTCCGAGTCCTCCCAGACATAGTTGACCAGACCGAACTTCTCGGCATCCTCGAACTCCATCAGTCCACCTTCGGTCATCATCTGGATCGCCTGAGACTTTCCGATCATTCGGGAGAGTCGCTGAGTCCCGCCCGTACCGGGAAGAACCCCGAGGCTGACCTCGGGCAGACCGATCTTGCCGGCACCCTTCTTCGCGATTCGGATGTCTGCGGCCATCGCGATCTCCAGCCCCCCACCGACCGTATGACCATTGAGCGCGGCAATGACGAGCTTCGGTGTGTGTTCGAGTCGCAGGAGGGTCTCGTTGGCGTGAAGGCAGAAGAAATACTTGAAGCCGGGAGTGACTTCACCCAGCATCTTGATGTTCGCTCCGGCCGAGAAGAATTTTTCTCCCGCGCCGCGAAGAACGATCACGTGGGCCGAATCCTCCATCCTGGCCTCCAGGATGGCCGCATCCAGCTCCTTGTTCATTTCGTACGTATAGGTATTGGCAGGGGGGTCATTGAGCTCGATGACGGCGACTCCATCTTCGAACCGGTAATCGACGAGGTTTCCACTCATTTGCTAAGAATTCTCCTCATGTTTGGATTGCTCGGGAAGTGAGCCTTTCTTCATCTCCGAAACTGATCCCGAGGCTGCGAGCGATTCGTACGAGCGTCCCCTCGGGGTCGACGTGCTTCGGAGAAGCGACGGCGTCACGCAGCTCGACAGGCTGGATCGTGTCGCCTCGAAGAGCCACCATCTTACCAAATTCCTCATTCGCTGCCAGGCGGGCTGCAGCAACACCGAACCGCGTTGCCAGAAGGCGGTCCCAGGGGATGGGCGAGCCGCCCCGCTGAACGTGCCCGAGCACCGTGACCCGAACCTCCGGGTGCACCTTTCCCCGGATCTCCTCCGCCACCGTGTACGCCACACCGCCGAGCCGTCGGGTCGCGACGTCCCGATAGGTCTCGTCCCCGCCGACCCGGCGCGCTCCCTCAGCCACGACGATGATGTCGAACTGCGCGCCCCTTCGAGCCCTCTCCTCGATCCCCGCGATGACGCAGTCGGGGTCGTAGTCGATCTCCGGGATCAGGATGATGTCCGCACCTCCCGAGATTCCGGAGTGAAGGGCAATCCACCCCGCGTTCCGACCCATCACCTCGAGGATCATGACCCGGTTGTGACTTTCGGCCGTGGAGTGCAGGCGGTCGATCGCTTCCGTCGCGATGCTCACCGCCGTCGCAAAACCGAAGGTGTAATCGGTCGCGGCGATGTCATTGTCGATCGTCTTCGGGACGCCGATGATCCGGGCGCCTTTCTCGCTGAGCCTGTTCGCAATCGTGAGGCTTCCGTCTCCACCGATGACGATCAGGCCGTCGAGATCCAGTTTCTCGAGATTTCGTACCGCCTGGCCTGAGCGGTCCGCCGGCTCCTCCCCTTTCGGGTTCCACGAAAAAGGGTCGCCGCGGTTCGAAGTCTTGAGAATCGTTCCACCGCGAGCCAGGATTCCCTTGATCGTTTCGGCGTCGAGAACGACCGTATCCATCTGCATCAGACCCTCGAATCCCCTCCGAAACCCCACGAATTGCAGCCCGTGATCGTTGATTCCCGCCTTCACGACCGCCCGAATTACCGCATTCAGCCCCGGACAGTCCCCTCCACCGGTCAATACTCCGATTCTTTTTTGCACGGCGCGATTCCTTGCAATTCAGCCGCCTCTGGCACCGTCGTTGCCAAGACACACCACGTTCGGCACGAATGCCGGACTCGTGACCAACGGAAGGAGACTCACCATGAATATCATATGGATGTTGATACTCGGTCTGATCGCAGGCGTGATCGCCCGGTTCCTGATGCCTGGCAAGGATCCGATGGGATGGATCATGACAATTGTCCTCGGTATCGCAGGTTCGTTCCTCGGCGGCTTTCTGGGAAATATGCTTCTCGGAACCGAAGGGGGCCCGGCAGGTCTGATCGGTGCGGTGATCGGCGCGATCATTCTGCTTCTGATCTACCGGATGGCGGTCGGGCGCAAAACGGTCTGACGACCATCACTGATGCAGCTCGAAAGGAAGGAGCGAGGCATATCACCTCGCTCTTTTTCTTGCTGCGTAAACCATCTTTGACGCGCCGAGCACGGAATCGGTTGCATAAGGATCGAAGCTCTCCTCGGCGATCAGCTCGAACCCTGCTTCCCGCAGTACCCGCCGCACGCGCTCTGGATCATGGCACCATTGCCTCCGCGTTTCGCGGATCTCGACGGTTTTCCCTTCACGGTCCACCCGGCCGGCAATCGCGGCGATCGCAGTCCCTCCCTCCGGGTTCCAGCTGGTGATGATCTCGATCCGATGATGCGCTCCCCGGTCACACCACGGTTCCGGCGCACTCCAGACCTCCTCGTAGGCCTCACGAGTCGTGAGATCGAACACGAGCGTTCCGTTCGGGCCGAGAATACGTGCGGAATCCCGGACGGTCCTGGCGAATCCGGCTGCGTCGAGATGGTTGAGAGAATCGTAGAAGCACGTGACGGTGAGCATTTTCCCGCTTTGAATCGGGATACGCCGCATATCCGCGCGAACCAGCCGGCCGGTACGGGAACGGGCGAGATCGAGCATTCGCCAGGAGAGATCCAGCCCGGAGGAGCTTGCGAGCCCGAGCCGCCCGAAAAGCCCGCCGGCGAGGGCCGTCCCGCACCCGAGATCGAGATGAGGAGCCTCGAGCCTGATCCCGTAGCGGGAAAGGAACTTCGGGACAAACTGCTCGAGCGAGCGGTGGAACCGGATTCCGAGCGATTCGTCGTACGCCAGGGCAAAATTACCGTACGCTTCCACTCTCAGCCGCCGAACCGGCTATTCGTCAGGCCAGTCGTAAAAGCCGGCGCCGGTCTTCTGTCCCAGCCGGCCCTCGGAGACGAGTTTGCGGAGCAACGGCGGCGGCTCGAACCTCTCGCCGAGCTGCTTCCTCAGGTATTCGGCAATGCCGAGCCGCACGTCGAGTCCAACCAGATCCGTCAACTTCAGCGGGCCCATCGGGTGTCGGTAACCGAGCTCCATCGCCTTGTCGATGTCCTCAGCGGATGCAACTCCTTCTTCGAGCATTCGAATCGCCTCGAGACCGATCGCCACCCCGAGCCGCGAGGTGGCGAATCCGGGGCTGTCCCTGACGACGATCGGCTCACGTCCGAGACTCCGGGCGAACTCGACCGCCTGGCGAGCCGTCGCGTCCGAGGTCCGTTCGCCGACCACGATCTCGAGAAGCTTCATCAGATGAGGGGGGTTGAAAAAGTGCAATCCGATGAACCGGTCCCGCCGCTCGACGTTCTTCGCGAGAAGCGTGATCGAGATTGACGAGGTGTTGCTGGCGAGGATCGATTCCGAGGGAGAGAAAAGGTCGATCTGCGCGAAAAGCTCCCGCTTGAGCTCGAGGTCTTCCGGCACTGCCTCGATGACGACGTCTGCGCCACTGACTCCCTCTTCGAGGCTGTCGAACCACCTCATCCTCTGCAGGGACGACCTGCCGTCCTTCTCTTCGATCTTCCCTTTTTCGACCCCGGTTCGGAGCGCGCGTTCCGCCCAGGACCTCGCTTCATCGAGCCGGGCACTCTCGACGTCGTAAACGATCGTGTCGTAGCCCGACAGAGCGGAAAGCCAGGCGATTCCACGCCCCATCGTGCCACTGCCGACCACGCTCACCTGCGTCACGACCTTCTCCTCAATCGATGGACTTCAACGCGAGCCCCATGATCTCGCGGTGCGTGAAGAAGTTCAGCCCCGGGTCGTCGAGATGAAAAGTGAACTCGGTCGGCTCTCCCTCGTCGCCGGTAAACCGGAACTTGAAATACCGCGACGGATCACCGCCGGGGAGCTCCTTGCAACGGTCGTCGTCGGGGTCTCCCGGCGCCACGTCGATCACGCGATAGAGGCGATTCGCCGAAAGTGGATAATCCTCCGGCGGAAAGTGGATGATCTGAAGGGCATGGACGTTCGCCGGATCGATCTCCCGTTGGGGATACGGCTCGAATGATCCCGTCGCATCCTCGTCGGTGAACCAGCTTTCGTCTTCCTTGAACAGAATCAGGTTCGCGGAAACATCGGTCATCGGTATCGCCCCGCGATCGAGGTGGAAGTGCTCACCGGACGAATCGGAGTCTCTGAGACGTACCAAGAGATCGATCAGATACTGAATCCCTTCGCGTGTCCCCGTGACTGCGACCTCTTCGTCGATGTCGGAGATCCAGACGTCGAGCCAGGTCCCACGGGTGAGGCGTCTTCTGGCGAGGATCGCGTCGAATGACGTGGCGACGAACCCGAGCCGCTGCGCGGCCTGCGCGACGAACTCGTCTCGTTGCGGATGATCGATCAGGTTCTTGCGAGCGTAGTCGATCGACGCCTCGTACGCCTCCCTCCGGCCGAAATCGTGGCTTACGTCGAATCCGGCAAGGATGTCGTCGAGAGCTCGAAAGATTGTCTTGTCGGGGCGGGACATGGGGTTTTTCTCAGGCGGCCGTGAGCTGGCCGTCAGCGGGCCTTCTCAGCCAAACTCGACCGGTAGAGGTTCAAATTTCAAGCCCTCCCGGGCCGTCTCCACTTATCGTCGATTCCCTCGAGCAGGCTCGCCAGATCGTCTGCATGCTCCTCCTCGTTCGCCAGGATCTCGACGAGCATGTGCCTGGTCACGGGATCATCGTCGCCGATGTAACGGATCATCTCGGAGTAGGTCTCGATCGCGATCCGCTCGGCGACGAGGTCCTCCTTCATCATCTCCACCAGATCATCTCCGGCGTGATAGTCGGAATGCGACCGGCTCGCCAGGCCATCCGGATCGAAATTCGGCTTGCCTCCGAGCTGAACGATTCTCGAGGCGATCGAGTCCGCATGCATCTGCTCTTCATTCGCATGCTCGAGAAACTCCGCCGCGACGGATTCGGCATGAATCCCCTTGGCGAGGTAATAATGACGCTTGTAACGAAGAATGCACACGAGCTCGGTCGCCAGCGCTTCGTTCAGCAGTCGCAGCACCGTCTCTCGATCGGCCTTGTAGGCGTCCGTCACGGAACCCTGGCCGATGTGCTGTCGCGCCCTCTTCCGAATCGCCTCGATATCTGCGAGAAAGGGCTTTGAGCGCTTCGAGTCGCTCGACGGCGTCACCTTATCTTTCTTCTTCGCCAACTGACCTCCAAAAAGTAATGTGGAAGCCCTTACCTGCACCAGCCATGCCGTGGATCACCGCGGGTAGTCCTGTGGGGCGTCAGAGGTAATGCGGCTCAGATTTCCGGTTGGCGGCCCACTGGGCGGTTGGGCTCTGAGCAACTTCCGAAGCATCGGTGGCACGATGAATGTCGTCACGATCACCATCATGGCAACCGAGCTGTACAGGCCGGCGTTGAGAATGCCGACCGTCAGGCCGATCTGCGCGAAGATCAGTCCGACTTCTCCTCGCGGTACCATCCCGACTCCGATCACCAGCTTACGCAGCCCCTTACCGACCGCAGCCCAGCCGGAAATGACCTTTCCGAGGATCGCGACGAGCGTGAGAACGACGCCCACGACGACGAACTGCCTCATCTCAGGATTGAAGGGATTCATCGTCCTCAGGTCGATCGCCGCACCGACCGACACGAAGAAGATCGGAATGAAAAACTGCGCGAGGTCGTGTACTTCCCTTTCGATCTGTGGCGCCCTGTCGGTTTTTGCCAGAACCAGCCCGGCTGCAAATGCCCCGATGATCAGCGCCGAACCCGCCAGCTCGGCGAGGTAGGCAAGTGCGAACGCGAACATGATCGACGCGAAGAACAGAGCCTTTGCAACCCGAAGCCTTGCAATCAACCGAATCAGAAACGGCGCAAGGAAGTTACCCAGCACGATCGCGACGATGACGAATCCGAACGCGATCAGCGTGATCCTGGTGACCGCGACTGGGCCGAGATCCTCGCCGCGAGCCAGTGCGCTGACCACAGTCAGGATGATCAGGCCGAGAATGTCGTCGATGACCGCCGCCCCGAGAATGACCTGGCTCTCCCGGGCATGGAGGTGCCCCAGATCGGACAGCACCCGGGCCGTGATCCCCACCGACGTCGCCGTCAGCGCAGCACCCATGAAAACTGCAACCAGCGTCGGGAGACCGAGCGCGTGAGCGGTAAAGTATCCGGCAGCGAAGGGCGCTGCGACCCCCACGAGCGCGACGAGCGCCGACGAAACCCCTACTTCCAGGAGCTTCCCGAGATCCGTCTCGAGGCCGATCATGAAAAGAAGAAGAATGACTCCGAGCTCTGAGAGGAGATGGATCGTATGATCGGCAGGGTTGACCAGCCCCAGGCCGGAAATACCCACTACCAGCCCGGCCACCAGCTCTCCCAGCACCGCAGGCTGGCCGATTCGCTCGGCCAGCTCACCAAAGAGTTTTGCCGACGCATAAATCGCAATCAGAACCAGGAGAAACTGGCCCACTCCCATCGTTCCATTGGTTGCTTCGCCCTCGGTCACGGCTGCAAGGCCCGGCACGAAAAGGAATGACTCTGGCAGTGTCATCGGGCCGGATTGTACAGCAGGGATCTTGCCGAAATGAGAGAGCCCGGCCTATCTCCGCAGGTTCTCTCGTTTTCGAATCGAATATACTTTTCCGCGAGCACGAACCTGAGGATGGACAGAGGACGACTGAAGTTTCTTGCGCACGTGAGTGATGGCTTGCGCCAGGCAATCGACGCGAATGACGTCGTCCTGGTCGAAGCGGAGGCGGATGAGACCCGCATCATTCTCGCCTCCGGTCCCGCCATCCGAGACGTCCGCTCGATCGCGGAGACCGAGGCGATTCTCGCCTCCGAAGCCAACTTTCTCCGCGTTCACCGGAGCTATCTCGTCAATCTCGATCACCTCCACCAGGTGCGGCGCCGGAATCAGGGCCGCGACTGGGAGTGCGTGATGTCGACCGACGGAGGCGCCGTCGTTCCCGTCAGCCGCGATCGCTATACCTCACTGCTCGAGCGCTTCCGAGGCTGAACCCGCAACGCACGATGCAATCGACTTCGATCACAGCGGACACTGTCTCCGCCCACGGCCTCAGCTCCGCCGAGTACGACCGTATCCTTTCCATCCTCGGCCGCGAACCGAATCTGCTGGAGCTCGGCATCTTCTCCGTCATGTGGTCGGAACACTGCTCGTACAAATCATCCCGCGTCCACCTCCGGAACTTTCCAACCACCGGTCCCGCCGTCATCCACGGTCCCGGCGAGAATGCCGGAGTCGTCGACATCGGCGACGGAATGGTCGCAGCCTTCAAGATGGAATCACATAACCATCCGTCGTTCATCGAGCCATATCAGGGCGCCGCCACGGGTGTCGGCGGAATCCTGCGCGACATCTTCACGATGGGTGCACGTCCGATCGCATGCCTCGACTCGCTTCGCTTCGGTGAGATCGACGCTCCCCGAATGCGCTACCTCGTCGACGGCGTGGTCCGCGGCATTTCCGGTTACGGCAACTGCATCGGCGTCCCGACAGTCGGAGGCGAGACGTCGTTCCACCCCGCCTACAACGGCAATATTCTCGTCAATGTCTTAGCCCTCGGCACCGCTCCCCGCGACCGAATCTTCCTCGGTTTCGCCTCGGGTGTCGGAAACCCCGTCATCTATGTCGGCTCGAAGACCGGACGTGACGGAATTCACGGCGCCACGATGGCGAGCGCCGAGTTCGACAGCGAGTCCGAGCAGAAGCGACCGACGGTTCAGGTCGGGGATCCGTTCACCGAGAAGCTGCTGCTCGAGGCGTGTCTCGAGCTCATGCAGACCGACGCCATCGTCGGGATTCAGGACATGGGAGCCGCCGGTCTCACCTCTTCCTCGTTCGAGATGGCCGGAAGAGCGGGCACCGGAATCCGTCTCGATCTCGACAGGGTCCCGATGCGCGAGGAAGGGATGACTCCGTACGAGCTGATGCTCTCCGAGTCCCAGGAGCGGATGCTGATCGTCGCCGGCAAGGGCCGCGAGGCCGAGGTGCTCGAGGTGTTCGCACGATGGGAGCTCGACGCAGCCGTGATCGGCGAGGTGACCGATGACGAGATGGTCCGGCTCTACTGGTTCGGGGAGCTCGCCGGCGAGATTCCGGTTCAGCCGATCTCGTCGCAGGCCCCCGTGTACGAGCGTCCGATCCAGCGGCCCGCCGGCGCCGACGATCTTCCCCCGACGTGGAGTACCGACCAGATCGAAGAAGATGCGACCAGGCTTCTCCTACGCCTGCTCGCTTCCCCGAATCTCTGCTCCCGGCGCTGGATCTACGAGCAATACGACACGAGCGTCCGGACCAACACGATTTACGGTCCGGAACGCTCCGATGCCGCCATCATCCGGATCAAGGAGAACGGGCGGGCACTCGCTCTCACCGCCGACGTCAATCCGGTCTACTGCGCGCTCGATCCCTATGAAGGAGGAAAGCAGGCAGTCGCCGAGGCCGCCCGAAACGTCGCGTGCTCCGGCGCGACTCCGCTTGCGATCACGGATTGCCTGAACTTCGGCTCTCCGGAGCGACCGGAGATCATGTGGCAGTTCGCCGAGGCCATCCGCGGAATCTCGGAAGCCTGTATCGCGCTCGAGGCGCCGGTGGTTTCGGGTAACGTCTCGTTCTACAACGAAACTGAGGGGATCGCCGTTCTTCCGACCCCATCGATCGGGATGGTCGGCCTCCTCGAGAGTCCGGAGCTCGCCGTCCCGTCAGCATTCCGCGAGGACGAAGAGGTGATCGTCCTTCTCGGCGAATCGAGAGACGAGCTCGGAGGGTCGGAGCTTCTGCAGCTGCTCGATCCCGATTTCAGTGCCCGGCCTCCGGCTGTCGATCTCGATCACGAACGGCGTCTCGTCAGACTTCTGAACGAGCTGGCCGCGGAGCGGCTCCTCTCCTCCGCGCATGACATCTCGAATGGCGGACTCGCGATCGCGCTCGCGGAATCATCGATGGAAGGAATCGGCTGCAGGATCGACCTGACCGGGTATGGCGACGATCTCGACGATCTTGCGCTTCTCTTCAGCGAGACTCAGGGCCGGGTCGTTCTCTCCCTTCCGGCCGCAAATCTCGACCGGGTCCTAGCGATCTCAGCCAGTCATCGAATCGCGGCGAGGACGGTTGGGACCACGCTGCATGGTCTGTTCGAGATCGACAGGAGTGGATCGAGGCTCATCCGGACAACCGTCCCTTCGATGAAGCGGATCTGGTCGGAAGCGCTGTCCGATCATCTCGCGGGCGCAACCCCGGATGACATCCTCACCGGCCGGGCGGACGGCGTCGAGCTGGTCGCGCACTCGGATTAAGAGCCGAGATCGAACCGATCCTGGATGTAGCGCGAAAAATAGCCCGCATACTTCCGCTGAAGGTCCGGATGTTTCCAGTCGTTACCGGTGATCACTTTGCGGCAATTCGCGGAGCCGCACGTGCAGTCCATCCGCTCCGATGGATCGCCATCGATCATCGCGTAATCGATCGTCAGTTCCGCACCGCCCGGGACATCACTCATCGCGACGAACGTGATCTGTCCGCGAACGCCGACATTCGGATCGCAGGAGTGGTTCAGACAGAGAATGTTCGACTCCACCCCGGCGGCTCCTCTCGGAGCGATGTAGAGGTCGTCCTCGATCTGGATTTCGGCGGGCGTCACCTCTGATCTGATGAGTGCGAGCTCGTCCGCGCTCATGATCGCACCCCCTTTCACCGCGACGATCTCGCCCGCCGGGATGTCGGCTTTCGCGAAAAGTCCCCTTCCCTGAATCCCGCTCAGCCGCTTTTCGGTCTTCGGACTGAACCAGCTCGTCAACGCCTATCCTTCTTTCTCTACAGCCGCACCTTGCTCTTCGAGGAGTCTCCGCAGCACCGAGCGATGACACCGTGTCTCGGAGTCGCAATAGCAGCCGATCGAAAAATCCGTCTGCCGCGACAGCGCTGCCAGCAGCCTGATCAGCCGCGCGTTGTCCGCGCTCTTCATCTCCGTTTCGTACTTTTTCTCGAACGTGCGCCACTCGGAGGACGACGTTGCCGCCTGCGCCTGCTTCACGAGCTCGGGAGCGGGAGCAAGCTGAGGAAGCCAGACGTCGTACCAGTTGTCGAGGGAAAAGCGCTCCTTCGGGACCCCTCGCGGAGGGCGGCGGACCGCCCCGATCCGAAGCCCTTCTCCCGGTTGCCGGTCCGAGCCGAGCTGCAACACGCGGATACTCACGAGCTCACCTCCCAGACGGAGACTTGATCATTCCTGTCCCGCGGCCGGATCCTCCATCTTCGACACTAGCGCCGCGCCTTTTTAACTTCCTCGGTCAGCACCGGGACAATCTCGAAGAGGTCCCCGACCACCCCGAGGTCCGCGATCTTGAAGATCGGAGCTTCCGCGTCCTTGTTGATCGCGACGATGTGCTTCGACGAGCGCATCCCTGCGAGATGCTGGATCGCGCCCGAAATGCCGCATGCGATGTAGAGATTCGGCCCGACGACCCTTCCCGTCTGGCCGACCTGATGCTGATGGTCGATCCACCCGGCGTCGACGGTCGCGCGCGAGGCTCCCACCGCCCCCCCCAGCGCATGCGCGAGATCGCGGATCAGCTTGAAGTTGTCGGCTTCCTTCAGTCCTCGCCCTCCCGACACGATGATGTCCGCTTCGGCGATCGAAAGCTCGCCAGCTTCTGGTTGCTCGACCGAGGTGACTCGGGCCTTTGGAGTCACGACGTCGTGGTCGACTGTGACGACCTCGGCCGGCCCCGAACCTGATTCGTTTGCCGGAACCGCGTTCATCCGAACCGTCGCGATGGCCGGTTTGCATTCGACCTCCACTGTGGCGATCGCCTTCCCGGAGTACACCGGACGACGGACGACGAGCTTGCCTTCGTTCCACTCGAGCGCCGTGACGTCGGATGCAACGCCGCAGTCGAGCCGCGCCGCGAGCCGCGGAGCCAGATCCCGTCCGGAAGAGGCTGCAGCCACCAGAACGACGTCGGGAGACGCCTGTTCGATCACCGCCGCCGTAGCCGCGGTCCACGTCTCGGTCTGGTATTGATCGAGCGCGCCGTCGCCCACCACGAAGAGTTTCGTGGCGCCGTAGCTTCCGGCTGCGGAGGCCAGGCTCTCGGCCGCCGAACCGAATGCAGTGGCGTGCAGCTCACCCCCCATCGCCTGGGCGAGCTCGCGCCCCGCGGTGAGACATTGGGCGGAGGACTTCTGCAACTCTCCGTCTTTGGTTTCGCAGATGACCAGTACGTTACCCATATCGAACCTCAGATCGCCTTCGCCTGGTTTCGGATGAAATCGAGAATTTCCTTTGCAGCCGCTGCCGGATCCTCTGGCTCGATCCGGCGACCGGCAGACTTCTCCGGAGGCAATTCGAAGCGTGTAAACCTCACCCGGGTGTCGTAAACGTCGCTCTCGTCGAGACCGAGATCACCCAGGGACTTCGTTTCGATCGGTTTCTTCTTGGCGGCCATGATCCCCTTGAGCGAGGCATATCGCGGCTCGTTCAGACCTTTCTGCGCGGTCACGAGCGCCGGCAGCGAGGACTCGATGATCTCCTCCGCTCCCTCCACTTCGCGATGGCCGATGATTTTTCCATCGCCCGCCTCGAGTTTGGTCACGACGTTGAGCTGGGGAAGGTCGAGAAGCTCCGCCAGCATCGGTCCCACGAGCGAGTTGTCCGTGCCGACGCCCTGCTTCCCGAGGAAGACGAGATCATGCGGAACGTCGCGGATTGCGGCGGCGAGAACTTTCGCGATTCCGAGCGAGTCGGCTCGCGAAACTTCGCCTTTTATGTGAATCGCTTTCGTCGCGCCACGAGCCAGACACTCGCGAAGTGCCTGCTGTGCCCGGTCGGGTCCGAAGGTGACGACGGTCACCTCCCCCTCGCCCGATTCCATCCGTTTGACGGCTTCCTCGAGCGCGAACTCGTCGTACGGAGAGACGATGAACTTGAGGCCGCTCTCCTCGATTCGTGTACCATCGGCGGAGATCGAGATCTTCGATTCCGTATCCGGAACGTGTGTGATGCAAACGACAGAATTCAAGGGGGTTCCTCCTCGCGAGCAGACCGCCCACGCATGAAAGGGTTCGCTCTCAGAGCGTTCAACGCGGCTCCAACCGGATGAAGCCTCTCATCATTTCCGCCGGCGATCCGGCCGGAATCGGCCCGGAGATCATATCCCTCGCTCTGGAGAGCATCGAGGCTGAATGCCCGATCCGGATCGTCTGCGACTGGAACCTGACCCGGCAGAGCCTCGAGGCCTGCGGGATCGAGCCGTGGGCGGTGCAGCCGCGGCGCATCGATGAGCTCCCGCGCTCGGACGAAGCGTTTGCGGTCATCGACGTTGCAACGTCCGGCAAGCACCGGCTCGAGCCGGGCGTTCACGACGGTACGACCGGTCTCGCGGCGCTCCGCTCCATCGAGCTCGCCGCGACGCTGGCCGCCGACTCCCGGGCGCTCGTTACGGGACCGATCTCCAAAGCCGCGATTCGCGAGGTTGCGCCTGACTTTACCGGCCACACCGAGCTGCTCGCGAAACGAGCCGGGCTCGCGCGATACGGTCGCGATTTCGCGATGTTCTTCGATTCCCCGACCCTTCGAGTCGTCCTTCTGACGGTGCACGAGCCGCTCGCCGATGCGATCCGGTCGATATCGGCCGCGTCAATCGTCGATCTCGCCCGCCTTACGACCCGCGAGATCTCGAGGCTCTTCGGAAAAAACCCTCGTATCGCGGTCGCAGCTCTGAACCCGCACGCCGGAGAGGGTGGAGCATTCGGGCGGGAGGAGACGATCATCCGCGAAGGGGTGGAGATGGCGCGGGACGCCGGCATGGATGTGAGCGGCCCGTTTCCGGCGGACACTGTGTTTCATCTCGTGCGACTGCGGCGGTACGACGTGGTCATGGCGATGTTCCACGACCAGGGGTTGATTCCCGTCAAGACGCTTCACTTCGACGACGCCGTCAATGTCACGCTCGGGCTTCCCTACCTCCGCGCCTCTCCCGATCACGGTACGGCGCCCGACATCGCAGGGAAGGGAATCGCCGACGCCGGCCCGATGCGCTACGCCATCGAGTGGGCGCTGGCTCGCAGCCGGGAGCTCGAGGCTGAACGGTGAAAACCGCGGCTCCGAAAGCTCAATCGAACACGCGGTCGTGCGATGAGCCGGGACGCATGTTCCTCTCCCACGAGTCCTTCCCCCAGTTGGTCTCCTCGAGCCATTCCTCGAGCCGGGCGGGAGGTAAGGGCGGAGTGAAGCAGTATCCCTGGGCGACGTCGACACCGATCTCGGCCACCCTGCGGCAGAGATTCGCGTCGGCGACTCCCTCGGCCACCACCTGCCGTCCGAGGCTGTGCGCCAGATCCACCATCGCCCTCACGATCGCGGCGTCGGCCTCGCTCGACGCCATCCCCATCACGAAGCTCTTGTCGATCTTGATCTCGTCGACGGGAAGCTGTCTCAGATGAGTCAGCGACGAATACCCCGTCCCGAAATCATCGAGCGAAATCCGCAGTCCGAGCGAACGGAGCAGAGAGAGTATCGCCAGCGCCTGGGGAGGGTCTGCGAGAATGTTGCTCTCGGTAATCTCGAGCTTGAAGAGCTGGGGTTCCAGCCCGAGTCGCTGCAGCTTGTCGAAGATCTTCTGCGGCAGAATGTGCTCGTGAAAACTGCGTCCTGAAACATTGACCGCGACCGAGAGCGGCTTGCCGAGCTTCTTCCACGTCGCGCATTGATCGAGCACGGAATCGATCGCCCACTCGGTGAGACTGCCGATCATTCCGGTTTTCTCGGCGAGGCGTATGAAGACGTCCGGCAGGATGTAGCCATCGCGTCGCCGCCAGCGCGCGAGCGCTTCGACGCCCACGACCACTCCGGTCCGGAGGTGGACCTTCGGCTGATAGAACATTTCGAGCGATCTGTTCCGAATCGCCTCCCGGAGCTCGACGGCGAGCGACATCGAGGCGGGATCTTCCTTCTCGAGGTCCGCGGTGAAGAGACTGAAGCCGATGCCTTCACGCTTCGCCTTGTACATCGCAGCATCAGCCCGCCTGAGAAGAGTCGAAGCATCGTCGCCGTGATCCGGATAGACGGCGATCCCGACGCTCGCTCCGACTTCGAAGCGGTACTCTTCGACCTCGAACGGATATTCGAGCGCGTTAGTCACCTTCCGCGCGATCCGGATGGCTTCGCCGGGATCCGACATCGTCGGCACAACGAGGGCGAACTCGTCTCCACCCATGCGGGCGATCGTCTGGGTCTCATCGGCCTCGTCGCGAAGTCGCCGCGCGACCTCGTTCAGCAGCGCGTCTCCATAGTGATGCCCGAAGGTGTCATTGACCTCCTTGAAACGGTCGAGGTCCATGATCAGGAGCCCGGTCTTCTCTCCGAGCTCTCGCGCCCTTTCGATCGCTCCGCCGAGCCGGTTGAACAGAAGAGCTCGATTCGGAAGACCCGTCAGGTCATCGTGCGTTGCCTGGTGCTCCAGCGTCTGAACCTGCGCCCTCTCCTCGGAAACATCCCGGAGATATGCGACCCACAGGCGGACGGAACTTTCATCGTCGTCGTGGTGAATCGGAACGAGAAGGAGCCGCAGCAGATAGGAAGTTCCATTCGCCCTCACGGCCTCGGCTTCCGCCTCGAACGACCGGCGCTGACAGAGTGGATGCATCATCGCATCGATCAGCGCCTCGTCGCTCTGGCCCACTCCAAAAATGGTGAGCGGGCGACCCAAAGCGTCGTCCGAGGCCATCCCGGTGATTCGAGTGAATGCCTGATTCACATACTTCGCGCGCGGACTGCGCGCAAGGTCTGGTGGGGTGATGATCGCAATTCCATCCGCCGCGTGCTCGATCGCCATCTGCACCAGCGCATCGCGGCCGAGCTCGTCGGTCCGAAGCTGCGACAGCTCGATCGCCACGGTCTTTCCGGCGTCCCAATGCGTCGGTTCAGAGACATTCAGGACTTCCCTGATCGATACCGGCAGCTCCGGCACGTCCGAGTTCCAATTGTGGGCTGTGTGCCTCTCACTCATCAGCTAAGTCCCTGTACGATACAGCAATCGGGCGAGCCGCGATCAAGGATCCTCGACGCCCCTCCCTTCGGAATCTCATGCGTACGGCCTGCCCCGCAGGGTAAGAGGTGAAATCTCGATTGCCGGAAGCGACCCCTCCCCGCTCGGGATGGCAGTAAGCTCGCATTCACCGGGGCCATGAACATCGACAAAGGCCTTCAGGAGCTCGTCGCTGCCGCGCTCGAACGCGGATTCGAAGAGTACGGCAACGGCAAACACGACCTCGTACCATTCGCAATGACCGAAGATGACGACGGAAGCATCGGAAGTCACACGTTCGCGAGCGACACGCTGGACGAGGCCATTCATCTCGCCCGGAACCACGTTCGTCGTCACGCGGGAGGCATTTCGCGCTACGCGATCGTGACCACCGGTTTCGTTTCGATCAACGGCAAACGTCGCAGCGCAATGCTGGTCGAGGCGGGGGAAGTGGGTGGTGAGATCGTGATCACCGCTGCCCAGCCGTTCAAGCGGAAGGGCGTCATCCGAAAGCGGATCAAGCGCTTCAGCGATCTGGCAATTTTCGGGCGGAGTGAAACTCCTCTCGGTTCCGAGGAAGAGGACTTCGACGACGACGACGAGGAATTCGCCGGGGACGACGACTGAGCACGAGCGGCCGCCCTTTCGGGACGGCCGCCCAGAGTGTCAGAACGGTACGTTGTCGTCGTCGGGACCGTCGTTGCCGACGCCGACCGGCTCGTAGGAATCCTGAGATCCCGAGCCTCCTCCGTCGCTCTTGCTACCGAGCATCTGCATCTCCCTGGCGTGGATCTCGGTTCGGTACTTCTTCTGCCCGGTCTCCTTGTCGTCCCAGGAATCATGTCGGATCTGCCCTTCGATGTAGACGAGCTTTCCTTTCCTCAGATACTGCCCGCAGATCTCCGCGAGGCGTCCGAACGCAACGATGTTGTGCCAGTCGGTCCGTTCCTGCTTCTGACCCTCACGATCGGTGTACCTGTCGTCCGTCGCAATCGAGAATTTGGCGACTGTGGTTCCGGACGGGGTCGACCGAATCTCCGGATCACGACCGAGACGGCCAACCAGAATGGCTTTGTTCACTGAACCTGACATATTGAAATCTCCTTGCCGCCGTCAGTGACGGCGATCTCTTCAAAAAAGTTTCGGGATTTCTGCCGGACGTCCACCGATCGAGTCAGATCCGGTGCGTGTAGCCGGGCGCCGGCAGGGTGTAGGGAATGTGCGCGAGCTGGCATCGCGAGTGGATCGCGGGGATTATATACGATCAGGGATCAGGGATCAGGGATCAGGGATCAGGGATCAGGGATCGGGGATCAGGATCAGGGATCAGGGATCAGGGGTCAGGGGTCAGGGATCAGGGATCAGGTAGCCGGAGTCGAATGATCAGTGTGATTCAACGCGTTCGAAAAGCGTCGGTGTCGGTCGATGGCCATGTGGTCGGCAGCATCGACGGAGGAATGATGATTCTCGCAGCCGTCGAGAAGGGTGACGACGAGAGCCTCATCGAGCGCTGTGCCCGCAAACTGGTGTCGTTGAGGATCTTCCCGGACGAGGAAGGGCGGATGAATCGCTCGATCGAGGAGAGCGGCGGATCGATCCTCGCGGTGTCGCAGTTCACCCTCGCGGGGTCGATTCGAAAGGGTCGGCGGCCGAGCTTCGAGAACGCCGAAGAGCCGGAGCGCGCCCGTACTCTGTTCGATCTCTTCGTCCGAACGCTCCGAAGCGAAGGGATCCACGTCGAGACCGGCGAGTTCGGCGCTATGATGATCGTGAGCCTCGAAAATGACGGTCCGGTCACATTCGTCCTGCGGTTGCCGGAGTAGCAGGAAAAACAGGGATCACTGATCCCTGATCCCTGCTCCCTGATCCCTGCGTCATCCAGCCATGAGCCGGAAACTTCGGATGACGTCGTTGAGAATGATTGCCGCCATCAATGCCACGATCAGAAAGAAACCGGCGTATTGAATGAAGGTTCGCGCCCTGAGCGAAATATCCCTCCGCATGACCCCTTCGACCAGGAGAATCGCCATCTGCCCTCCGTCGAGCACCGGGACGGGAACGAGGTTCAGGATCGCGAGATTGAGCGAGATTACTGCGAGCAGATAGATCATCGGCTGCACGCCCGCACGGAACATCTGTCCCGATATCCGGGCAATCTCGATCGGTCCGCTGAAATCCTGGACGCTCGGTCGGACGACGAGCCGCTTGAGCGTCACGAAGATGACCATTGTCATCCGCCAGTTCCTGTCGAGACTCTCGTCAAAAGCTTCACCAAAGCCGGGAGTGTGAGTGACGTAGGGCTGGGCAAAACCCGGCCAGATTTCCTCCTCACCCGATCGCGGAGGGAGCGTCAGCTCGAGCGTGTCGGTGCCGCGGCGAACGCTCATTCGGATGCCCGTCGCGGCCCCCTCCTCCATCGCGGCCTCGAAGTCGAGAAGCTGTTCGACCTCCCGGTTCCCGGCGCGGACGATCACATCACCCTCGCGCAGACCGGCGCGATCCGCCGCGGAGCCCGGCAGAACCTCCCCGATCTCAGCAGGGAACCACGGCCGGATTCCGATCTGCCCGGCCGATCCGAGCTCGGTCAGCACGCGCTCCGGAATGACGGTCGTCCGCAGAGTCCCACCTTCGCGAAGATACTCGACCTCGATGGGGGTCTCGGAATTGATCCCGATCGCGATTCGCAGATCTTCCCATGTCTCGATCGGGCGTCCGTCGACTGCCGTGACCAGGTCACCCGGCCGCAAACCGGCCTCAGCGGCCGGCCTGCCCTCGACGACTTGACCGATGCGCGGCTCGTCGTCGCGAAGCTGCTGGGTTCCCATCATCAGAAACCACATCATGAACACAATGGCGAGAATGACATTCGCAACCGGTCCTGCAGCGAGAATCAGAAACCGCTGCCATCGCGGCTTCGATGTAACCTCGTCCGGAGCACCTGCCGGTTCCTCATCGGTCATATCACCCGCCAGACGGACGTAGCCTCCCAGGGGCAGCAGCGAAATGCGGTAGTCGGTCCCGTTCCTGACGAAACCCGCGATCCGCTTCCCGAACCCGAACGAATAGGTCAGAACCCTGACACCAAAGGCACGAGCGGCCAGAAAATGCGCGGTCTCGTGAGCGAAGACGAGAATTCCCAGAACGATGACGAACCCGAAGATGTTGGTCGGTATGTTCTGAAGCATCGTTCGCTAATCAACCAATGAAGCACCCGCTTCATTGCGTGCCCAGCGATCCCACTCGAGGGCTTCCTCCACCGAGCTCACCCGAGCGACGACACGGGACTCGTGCGCGTCCATGGTCCGCCGGACGACCTCGACGATTCCCCGAAAGGGGAGCCCGCCGGCGAGAAATCTCTCGACGGCGACTTCGTTCGCGGCATTCAGCACAGCCGGCATCGAGCCCCCCGTTCGGCACGCCCTGTATGCGAGAGCGACCGCCGGAAACCTCTCGGCTTCAACCTCGAGGAACTCCAGCCGGGCGACCTGCGCGAGATCGAGCCGCGCATAAGGAGCCTCGATCCTGTCGGGCCACGTCAGACAATACTGGATCGGGAACTTCATGTCGGTCGTCGAGAGCTGGGCGATGATCGACCCGTCGATGTACTCGACCATGGAATGCACGATCGACTGTGGATGGATGATGATGCCGATCTGGTTCGCGTCGAAACCGAACAGGTGATGCGCTTCGATCACCTCGAGTCCCTTGTTCATCATCGTTGCGGAATCGATCGAGATCTTGTTCCCCATCTGCCAGGTCGGGTGCGCGAGTGCTTCATCGACCGTGACCGAATCGAGCTCGGACAGCTTTCGCGACAACAAAGGTCCTCCCGACGCGGTGAGCACGATGCGACGCACCTCGCGCTGGTGACCGCAGACGAGCGCCTGATGGACCGCGCAATGCTCGGAGTCGATCGGGAGGATCATCCCGCCCCCCTCCCTCGCCGCTCGCATCATCACCTCGCCGGCCGCAACGAGCACCTCCTTGTTGGCGATCCCGACCCGTTTGCCCTTTTTCAGCGCCGCATGGACTGGTGGGATCCCCGCGGCCCCGACGATTCCGGCCACGACGATGTCCGCCTCGCTCATCGTCGCCACCTGCGAGGCCCCGTCTGCTCCGTGAACGATCTCGAGCGATCCGCGATCGTCTCCCAGCAATTCGCGCAACTTCTCGACGCTCTCCGGTTTCCGAACCGAGACGAGTGACGGTCGGACGCGGCGTATCTGGTCGGCGAGCAACTCGAGATTACCGCCGGCCGCGAGACCGGTCACTTCGAACCGGTCGGCAAACTCGTCGATCACTTCCAGCGTGCTGCGCCCGATCGATCCCGTGCTCCCCAGGATGGCCACGCCTTTCGTCATCCCGGAATCCCTCCGGCACCGCTGAGCAACGCCCAGTAGGTGTAGAGAACGGGAGCAGCGAAAAGAAGCGAATCGATCCGATCCAGAATCCCCCCATGTCCCGGCAGAAGACCTCCCGAATCCTTCACCGCCGCTGAACGCTTCCAGGCGGATTCGACCAGGTCCCCTACGACGCCGACGAGCGAGAGCAGCGCTCCGCAGAGGAGGGCATGAAACATCGGGATCTCCGGAAAGAAAGTCGTCTGTGCGACCGCTGCGCCGACGACCGCACCAGCCAGACCCCCGACCAGCCCTTCGACCGTCTTCTTCGGACTGACCTTCGGGAGGAGCTTGGTTTTTCCGAAGGCTCTTCCCGTGTAATAGGCAGCGGTGTCACCCGCCCAGACCGAGGCGAGGAGAAAGAAAATGAGCTCGGGACCAACAGGGAAATCGAGCCTCGTCCGGATCAACGCGCCGACCGTCATTCCGATGTAGAGCGTCGCGAGCGTCGTCACGGCGGTCCCGGGCAGCGCGGTCTCGAGATCTGCCCGGGAGATGAGCCAGATCGCGGGAAGCACGAGAAGAACTGCATAAATACCCGTCTCGACGGAGATTCGGTCGTCGACGAAAGTTGCCAGGATCATCAAGAGCAAAAGTTCGGATGCAACCTTATGAACGACGTATCCCTTGGCTGCTCCAAAGGAGAGAAACTCCCACAGGGCGAATGCACCCACAAGAGCCATGAAGACCACGAATACGAGAGGGTGCCCCCACCCGACGATCCAGATCAGAATGGGCAACCCGATCAGAGCCGTCAGCTCACGCGCCCAACCTCTTTTCTCACCCGTTTCCGGTACGGACATCTCCGCCACGTTACCCTCGGCCTGTTCGCGCATCACGGTCGATCTTATCCGATGCAGCAGGGCCACATCCGATGAGCGTAAGTCAGTCAGAAACACACCCCGATCAGGATCTCGGGTTGCTATTGTTCACCCGGTGGCCAGCGCAGTCGTGTCGTGAACAGCCCGCGGTCGCGAAAAATGAGGAGCACCTCGCGGAGATCGCGGCGCCTCCCTGGCCAGGACTGATCGGCATCCTCGATTCCGGCAAAGTTACCAAAACGAGTTTACTCAGGCGGGCGCAGCGAAGAGACCAATTGCTCTGAGAGCTCACCCCAGCCCGTCAAGAAGCGCCTCCATCACGGCTGCGACCTGATCACGGGAAAACGGGAGAGCCTGACCGAGCCGGTCCGCGATCAGCCGCTCCCGGATCATTCCTTCCGCGGCCCCGATCAGCGCGGTGGTGAGGGCGTTGTTCTCCAGCGCAGGGCGGATCGAAGCTTCGGTCTTGGCACGTTGAATCAGTGTAGTCAGCAGCTTTCGGAACCTGATGAAGCCTTCGGAGATGAAAATTTCGTGCGTTGCGCCCCTGATCCGTCGTCCTTCGAACAGGAAGATCGTCGCAAGATCGTGATCCTCGCGGAACGAGTCCATCAGGATCTCGAGAACAGTCAGTATGGCCTGCCGTCCCGTGGCCGCCCCGATGACCCGGTCCTGGATCGCCGGGTTGATCGCCTCCCAGCTCTCATTAAAGATCGCCTCGAGCACTCCCGCCTTTCCTCCGAAATAGCGCACGAGTTGCGATTCCGAGGTCTGAGCCGCGCGGGCGATTGACGCCGTGGAGGTTGCTTCATAGCCGTTCTGTGCGAACAGAGTCTTCGCGGCATTGAGGAGCCGCAGGCGGGAGCTGAGGGTCGAGTCGGGACCGGGATTCATGAGTCGATTCTGAGGTGGTAGGCGTATCACTTCCAGTATATCGCGCCCTCGAGCGCTGCGGGATCGGCCCGTAAACCGGCAGCGAGAGGGGAACCTCGATTACGAACGAGACGACACGGAGAAACCGAGCTCGTCTCCGACCGAAGGTTCATTGGCTGGGGCGGCAGGACTCGAACCTGCGATCTCCCGGTTAACAGCCGGGCGCGATACCAGCTACGCCACACCCCAACTATCGGAGCCAAACGGCTCGCACCGCACCGTTGATTCCAGATGCCGTCTGCCCGGGGAGGCGGTTGCGGGTTACCGGTAGCCAGTTGCGAGTTGGCGGTTGCGCGGGAATGAGCGCGAGGCGCAAGGGATTGTTGGCGGTCGAAAACCGGCCGTCCACGGCCACTCGATCCGACCAGACTGGTCGCTCCCTGAAAGGACATCATGTCGAACAGAACCTTTACCATCATCAAGCCGGACTCCGTCGAAAAGAAGAACGTCGGAAAGATCATCAGCCGCCTCGAGAGCGAGGGCTTTGAGATTCTGGGGCTTCGAAAGCTGCGACTCAGCGAGACGAACGCCCGCGAGTTCTACGCAATCCATCGGGAACGGCCCTTCTTCGAGGATCTGGTTGCCTACATGACATCCGGACCCGTCTATGTCGCAGCACTCGAAAAGGAGGACGCCGTCGCGTCGCTCCGGAAGCTCATGGGTGCGACTGATCCGGCGAAGGCGGAGCCCGGTACGATCCGGAGCGAGCTCGGTGAGTCGATCGAGCGTAATGCGATCCATGGCTCGGACTCGGACGAAAATGCGAAAAACGAGATTGCGTTTTTTTTCGAGGAAACCGATCTGAGCTGATTTCCACCCCCGAGCGGAATGTGGTGACACTGCGCGTTCGGAAAAAATGGGATTCACCGCTCCACGCACTCGCAATGCGATTTCGTCAACCGGAAACTGGCAACGGCAACCGGCCCCGGCAACCGATAAGGGTCATCAGTCGTCGTGGCGGAGAACGATCGTCTCCAGTCCGGCGGCTTCGAGTCGCTCTCGAACCTCGATTGCCCGGACACGGGACGGCCACGGACCAACCCGTACGACAATAAGCCCCGTGTCACTGGATACCGTGGTCACGTCGCTGACGAATCTCGAAGCCCTCTCCCGCAGCGTTTCCGCGTTGGCAGGATCCCGAAACGCACCGAGCTGAACGATCCATCTCGCACCCGCTTCCTCCGTCCCGACGGGTACCGTTTCGATCTCCTCGATCCGGCTTCCCGATGGGTCGACCTGGCGAACGACCTCCCGTCCCCCTCGAACCACCGTGACATCCACCCGATCCACGACAGCCTCCGACGATTCGCTCGCCGACGGTCGCATCGGAAGATCGGACTCGCCAATCGTGTCCGGCAGCGGAAAGGCGACCGACGGTGGGCGCACAGGAATTCTGGGAACCTCGAATTTGACCGCGGGCTCCTCGATCCGGACGACCACGGGTCGTGGAGCGTCGGACGCTCCCCCCTGCCCCACGACCTCGAGAACCACTGGAGCAACGCCGGCTTGGACCATCCCGATCTCTTCAGCCGCCGCCCACGAGAGGTCGATGATGCGGCCCTCGACGAACGGACCGCGGTCGTTGATCCGAACCACGACCTTTCTCCCGTTGGCGGGATTGAGGACTTCGACGAGAGTGCCGAAGGGGAGCGTCCGGTGAGCTGCCGTGAGGCCCCTCGGGTCGAATATCTCCCCGTTCGCGGTCGACCTCCCTGCCAGCTCCTCGCCGTACCAGCTCGCCAGCCCTCTCACCGGATCGTCCGCCGGGGTTCCGCTGGCACAGCCGAGCACTGCCAGCAGAAGCAGCGCTCCGCCCCTTCTCATACTCTCACCTCCGAGCTCTCTTCGCGAACCAGCTTCCTTCGAGAATCGAGAATCGGATCGATGACTTCGCGAACGTATTTCTCGGTCTGATGCTCGGAAAGACCGGTGAACCTCTCCGGCTCCGCCCCGCTCTCCAGCTCTTCGAGATTCTGACCGAAGGCAGGGTCGTCCGCGATCCTCCGAAGCAGATCGTTGTTCATCCCCCCCGAATGAATCGCATCCGCCGCCGCTCTCGCATGCATCCGTACGCGCTCGTGAAGCTCCTGCCTGTCTCCACCGCGCCGGACTCCCTCCATCATCAGATTCTCGGTCATCATGAAAGGAAGCTCCCGCTCCACGTTCGAGCGGATCACGTCTTCGTGCACGACCAGTCCGCTCGTGACGTTGTCGTAAAGGATGGCGATCGCATCAGCCGCCAGAAATGCCTCGGGAATCGCGATCCGGCGATTCGCGGAATCGTCGAGCGTGCGCTCGAACCATTGCGTTGCCGCCGTGAACGCAGGATTCTGGCGGTTCACGATGAGATGTCTCGCGAGCGCGTCCATTCTCTCGGTTCGCATCGGATTGCGTTTGTACGCCATGGCGGACGAGCCGATCTGCTGCTCCTCGAAAGGTTCCTCGATCTCGTGGAGATGCTGCAGGAGCCGGATGTCGTACGCGAACTTGGAGGCCGACTGGGCGAACTGCGCGAGCGCATCGACGACCAGTGAGTCCTGCTTGCGAGTGTACGTCTGTCCGGAGACCGCGACGACGTTCTCGAATCCCAGTTTTTCGGCGAACTTCTTCTCGAGCGCGTCGACTTTCTCTCGGTCGCCATCAAACAATCGGAGAAATGAGGCCTGCGTCCCCGTCGCCCCTTTCACTCCCAGCAGTGCGAGAGTCCGGCGCCGGCGCGTCAGCTCCTCCCAGTCGATGACGAGATCCTGAAGCCAGAGCGTCGCGCGCTTGCCCACGGTCGTGAGCTGAGCGGGCTGGAAATGCGTGAATGCGAGTGTCGGAAGCGCTCGATGTTTCCAGGCGAAGTCCCTGAGCCTGGCGATGATCGTGATCAATCCCTGCTCGAGAAGATCGAGCGCATCCGCCATCTGCAGCACGTCGGTGTTGTCCGTCACGTAGGCCGATGTAGCGCCGAGATGAATGATCCCTCGCGCTTCAGGTGCCTGTTCCCCGAACGCATGGACGTGGGCCATGACATCGTGTAGGACTTCCCGCTCGCGCTTTTCGGCCAGCTCGTAGTCGATGTCGTTCTGCACTCCACGCATCGCGGCGATCTGCGCTTCGCTGATCGGAAGGCCCAGCTCGCGCTCGGCCTCGGCGAGAACGATCCAGAGTCTCCTCCATGAGCGAAAACGATACTCCTGAGAAAAAATGTAGGACATCCGCTCGGAGGCATAACGCTCGGTCAGTGGCTGAACGGCTTTCGTTCGGTCCGTCATCTCGAGATCATTTTCTCACGTTGCGAAAATACCGGCCGTCGACGGGGTCGAAAACCTTGCGGCCCGCAACCGGGCGTGCCGGCCACCTTCGCCACCGGGCGCTTCCCCTCCCGCTCCGCCTGGGTGAGCTTCACTTCACCCTTCGCCCTTCACTCTTCAGTAGACTTGGATCATGAAACATACATTCATCGCCGTCGTAGCCGCGGTCTCGATCTACGGTTGTATCTCCACGCCTCCTCCTTCCAATCAGGCTCCTGAACCGGCAGCCGATGTCGGCATTTCGCTACGCGAGGAGGCGATCGTCCTCGAGCTCGAGGACAGGCGCGAGTGGAACGAGCCCACCGCGGCGCAGTGGATGCGCCATCCATCCTTCCGTCATCGAGTACGGATGGCCCTCGCGCTCGGCCGGATCGGAACCGCGACCTTCGCTGATTCCAATGGTGATGGACTAAGAAGTCCCGGCGAGCGGATGGCCGGAGTGGATCTTCTGATCGAAGCTCTCAGCGACTCGAGGGCAGAAGTCCGGACCGCGGCGGCCTTCGCTCTCGGCGAGATCGGAGACGAGGCCGGTTCCGAAGCGCTGATCCGGACCGCGAGAACAGACTCGGACGCCAGGGTTCGGTCCGAAGCGGTCGAGGCTTTCTCGAAGATGGCTGCGGCGGTCCCCCCCGAGGTCTGGAGCGAGCTCGCTTCAGCAGATCAACCCGCGGCAGTCCGCTCGACGGCCCTCCGGTTTCTTTTCCGCTCCGAGAACGAAGAAGCGCTCTCGAATGCCCTCGATGCGCTCGACGACGCCGATCTCGAGATCAGGCGCGCGGCCTCATATGCTTTTTCCCGCCGTCCGTACGAGCCTGCGCGAACGGCACTCGAGGCAGCCGCCGCGGACTCCGATTTTCTGGTTCGCTCTTATGCAATCCGAGGACTCGAACGGATCGGAAGCACCACTTCCCGTGAGGTCATCGTCGAGGCGCTTGCCGACATTCATCCATGGATGAGAGTCAACGCCGTTCGCGCGCTGTCAACGCTCGCGACGAACAATCCCGCCATCACTGAGGACGAGCAGGCCAGTCGTGATCTCATCGCGCTCAGCACGGCGAGCAGGGATCCCGATCCCGGTACGCGAGCGGAGGCGATCGAGACTCTCGGTCACTATGCGGACACATTCTCGAATGCCCGCACGCGACTCGAAGAGACGCTCGACGATCCCGAGCCATGGTTTCGAGAGCAGGCGATGGCCGCGCTTTCCCGAATCGGAGTCAACCTTCTCAACGTAGCGACCACCCGGGGCGAGAAGCTGGCCATCCTTCGCGGAGGCGGTGGCACGATGCCACTCCTTCGGACCGAGCTGGCAAACGATCCAGATGCCGCCGTCAGGTTCAGTGCCCTCGGCGCGATCCCCGACGACCAGGCTGATGCCGGAGCTGCGCTGATCCTCGAGGGGCTGAATGATCCCGACGTGGCCGTTCGCTCGGTCGCGATCGACAGAGCCGGACATCTGAGCAACGCCGGCGAGCTCATCGACCGGGTACGTGCGATGGAGCTGACGGAGCGTCAGGTAGAAGCGAACGACGCTCGTCTCTCGGCGATCTCATTTCTCTCGGCGAGGGATTTTCCCGGCCGCGACGAATGGCTGCGGTCGCTGATCGAGGACTCCGATCCCATCGTCAGACGCACCGCGGCGGATCTCATCGCCGGGGACGATCCGACGCTCAGGGTCCAGTACACTCCCCTCCCGCTCCGGCGGGAGCCGGGCTGGTATGAAAAGGTCGCCCGCTGGGCGGCAGAGCCGCGCACGGCCGTGATCGAGTCGGCCCGCGGTGAGATCGCACTGGCGCTGCTCACCGCCGACGCTCCAATTACTACATGGAACTTTGCACAGCTTGCGAACCAGGGCTATTTCGACGGGACCTCCTTCATGCGCGTCGTGCCGAATTTCGTCATTCAGGGAGGCGACCCCCGTCGCGATCAGACCGGCGGCCCTGGCTATTCGATCCGCGATGAAATCAACATGCAGCGATATACCCGCGGTGCCGTCGGCATGGCGCTCTCGGGTCCGGACACCGGTGGCTCCCAGTTCTTCATCACCCATTCTCCCCAGCCCCACCTGGATGGCGGCTACACCGTTTTCGCCCGCGTCGTCGACGGCATGACACAAGGGGTTGATCAGATGCATCGTGACGATCTCGTACGAACGATCCGTATCGACCCGGGAAGCGTCGACGCGAGCGATGAAGAGATTCAGTCTGCGCAACGCCTCGCGCTTCCTCTGGAAATCGGAAGGATCAGCGAGGACCGCCTTCTTGGCGGCGTGCCCGAGTATGAAGCGCGGAAGGCCGCCTACTCTCCGGACAGGGACGTCCTTTCGGCCATCGCTTCCCTCGTGCGACCTGGGGATTCGATGACGATCGTCCTCGGGACCTGGTGCACGGACTCCCAGCAGCAGGTTCCGAAGATGCTCTCGGTGCTCGAAACACTGAGGCAGGAGTTCGGCACCGAGATCGAAACGATCACGATCGCCGTCGACCGGCCCAAACGGCAACCCGAATCGCTGATCTCAGGTCTCGACATCACGAAAGTCGCGACATTCATCTACATCCGCGACGGGGAGGAGATCGGAAGAATCGTCGAGACCCCTCGCGCGCTCGTGGAAGACGACCTCTTCGCGATCGTCGCGACACCATGACGGCGCCCACAGTCGTCATCACCTCCCACCTCCCCGGTCCGGCGCTCGACATTCTCCAGGACTTCAACGTGCGGATCCCGCCGTCTCCTCCGGCCGGAGAAGAAGATCTTCTCAATCTTCTCCGAGGCGCCGACGGCGCCATCACGCTCCTGTCGGATCCCGTGACGGATTCAGTGCTCGCCGAATGTCCCAACCTCAGAATCGTCGCAAACTACGCGGTGGGATTCGACAACATCGATGTCGAAGCTGCGCGACGCCGCGGCATCATCGTGACCAATACGCCGGGAGCTCTCACGAATGCCACCGCCGATCTGACCATGGCGCTCATCCTTGCGGTGACCCGGCGCGTCCTCGAAGGACATCAGCTCGTCGTGACAGGAGGTTTCACGGGGTGGGCGCCGTCGCTGCTTCTCGGTGCGTCGATCAGCGGCAAGCGACTCGGTATCGTCGGAATGGGAAGGATCGGGAACGAGGTGGCACGGCGTGCCGAAGTGTTCGGGATGGATGTCGTCTACAGCAGCCGCTCGGGTGCAAAGACCGGAGCTCCAGGTGAGCTCGTGACGATCGACGAGTTGACGCGTACCTCCGACATCATCACGATCCACTGTCCCCTCACCGAGCAGACCCGGGGGCTGTTCGGGCGAGCACGACTGCGGGCCATGAAACGAGGCGCCTATCTGATAAACACCGCGAGAGGCCCGATCGTAAACGAGGCAGAGCTCGCGGACGCGCTGATCGAGGGGCATCTGGCGGGCGCAGGGCTGGATGTATTCGAGAACGAGCCGGCGATCCACCCGCAACTGAGGAGGCTGCGCAATGCAGTCCTGCTACCCCACCTCGGGTCGGCAACGCTCGAGACAAGATCGGCGATGGCGGCGATCGTGGCCACCGACGTTGCCAGGGTGCTCAACGGCAAGCCACCCCTTCATCCCGTCTAAAGCTGAGCCTAGAACTCCAGGTTGTAGAACTCCCGAAACTCGACGCCATCATCCGTGCTGAACCAGGCGGCGATCCGCAGGGTGACAGGCCCGCCTGCACCCGTGATCGTCTGCTGCTGCACCTGGGTGGCAATCCAGCGCTCGAAGGGGACGGTGTCGCGTGATGGAACCTGCAGATCGAGCGGGATGATCGTGTTCGGAACGAAAACGCCGCCGTAGCCGACCGATCGGACCTCGATCCGATCGAGAACGAGATCGACGTCACTCCTGTTGAGAACCTCACCCCTCAGAAGGAGCGACAGCCCTCCATCGATCATTCTGTTGCCGCTCGAAGCCGAGGGGCCGCTTCCACGTCCGATTCTGAGATCGGGAGCTGCGATTCCGCTCGGCCGGTCCACGGCCGAAGAAGCACAGCCGCACAAGAGCACCACCAGCAGCGCGAGACCGCGAACATCCATCAGCTGAGATACTTCAGCAGGTCGCGAGCAAAGGCGGCGTTCTCCCCCTCCGGCTCGAGCTCGAGATACCTCGTGAGGTGCTTCCTCGCCTCGCTGTTCTTTCCCTGTCGCGCGTACAGACTCCCGAGCTCGTAATGGGCTTTGGCGAAGGTATCGTCCATTTCGACCGCGCGCTTCAAGAGCTTCTCAGCCTCGACGTCGTTGTTGTCGTTGAGGAAAGGGACGGCCTGATTGAACAGCGCGGCGGGATTCGCGGGAGCCAGGCGCTTGTATTCGGCAGCCTTTTCGTTGTTCCCGAGTTTGGTATAGGCGTCGGCGAGAATGGAGTTCAGGACCTCATCGTCCTCGCCCAGTTCCCGAGCCTTCTCTCCGGCCTCAGCAGCCTTCGCCCAGTTGTCGGTCCGTGCATGTAGCCGCGCCAGAGCGCTCCACCCGGCGATCAGAGTCGGGTCGACTGTGACCGCCTCCTGAATCTTTGCGACCGCTTCCGCGTCCTTCCCCTCGTTGGCCAGCTGCACCCCTTCGTTGAAAATAGCAAAGGCCGGGTTCTCGACGGGGGCATCCCCCATCTGCGAGCCGACCTTGGCGAGCTTCACTTCCTTTTCGTTCTTCTGTGGAAGGAGGTTCAGCTTCCAGACCGCCTGCAACGGCAGGTATCCATCTTTCGAAAATGTGAACTCGTAAGGAATGGTCCCGTCGACGAGAAACACGGTGAACTTCCCCTCCTCGTCGGTCTCGACCGTACGCTCGATGCTTCGCTTCTCGGTTGCAACGAGATGAACCGTGACGCCGGCCAGGGGATTACCGTCGGTGTCGGTCACGACGCCGGTCAATCTCGCCTCGCCGATTCCGAGCGCCATCGGAGCTGCAAGCGCGAACACCGTCAGAATCAGAATGAGTTTCTTCATTGTCCTTTTCCCTCCTCGGGAAGTTTCCATCTCTGAAAATGCGAACGTCAGAGGACGCATTCCTCCCGGCTCGCCCCGGCCGGTTCTATGATGCCCCCGTGGGAACCTCGGCTGAACCTGGAACCGGCCTCTACGTTCATCTCCCCTTTTGTGCCCGCCGCTGCACCTACTGCGCCTTCGCGATATCTACAGACCCCGCTCTGGAGGACGCCTACACGCGAGCCCTGAACAACGAGATCGATCTGCGCAGCGGGGACTGGAGCCGCACGCTGCGAACTCTCTATCTCGGAGGCGGTACCCCGTCGCGATCGTCCCGCCGGAGTCTCGAGCTGATTTTCACCGCGATCCGTAACCAGTTCGACACCGGTTCGCTCCGCGAAGTCACGATCGAAGCGAACCCGGAAGACATTTCCGAGGAAGCCCTCAGCCTTTGGACTTCGCTCGGAATCGACCGAGTCAGTCTCGGAGTGCAGTCGTTTCACGATCGGGAGCTCCAGCCGATCGGCCGGCTGCACGGTCGAGCAGGCGCGCTGAACGCTGTTCGGATCATCTCATCGGCTGACGTTCGGCTCAGCATCGACCTCATCGCCGGCCTTCCAGACCAGACACCCGATTCGTTCTCGGAAAGCATCGATCTCCTCCTCCAGGCCGAGCCGGATCACGCTTCGATCTACATGCTGGACCTCGAGCCGGGTTCCCCGCTCGAGACGATGGTGTCGAGTCGACGAATCGACATTCCCCCCGATTCCGAAGTCGCCGACTGCTATCGTCTTGCCGTTTCCCGGCTCGATGAGGCCGGCCTTCGTCAGTACGAGATCAGCAACTTCGCCAGCGAGGGAAACAGGGCCGTTCACAACACGTCGTACTGGGAAGGTTTCCCTTACCTCGGCGTCGGTCTTTCGGCCCATTCCTTCGATGGTCGTGCCCGCTATGCGAATTCCAGAAACATGCGAAGATACATCGAGCTCGCTTCGGCCTCCGGATCGGCGGTCGAGTTCCGGGAAGAGATCGATGAGACCGCGCGGCGAAGAGAGCGACTGCTCCTCTCGCTTCGACGCATCGAGGGGCTCGACGACGAGGAGTTCGAAGCATTGACGGGTGAAAAGGGGAGCGAATGGCTGGATCGCGGACGGGAAAATGGCTGGGTTCGAATCGATCGCATCGCATTGACCGTGGAGGGTTTCCTTCTGAGCAACGAGCTCATTGGAGAGCTCTTTTAGCGATCCTCCTCCTGGCAGCGGGTGCGGCACCGTCGACGCTCGCCCAGGATTTCGCGTTCGATCCCTCGATCACGCAGGAGCAATTCGAGGAGTTCAGCCTCGCTCTCGGTCAGGCAATCTACCCGTCTCCGGTAGCACCCGCGGATGGGGCCGGTCTTCTGGCGCTCGATATCGGCGTCGCCGTTTCCGCCCTCGAGATCGACGAGTCCGCACCGTACTGGCAGTTGTCGATCAGCGAAGACATCCTTCAGGACGGCTATCTCTTCGTCCCGCGCCTGGTCGTGTCGAAATCCTTCGGAAGGTTCAACATCAGCGGCAGTTACATGACGATTCCGGAAACCGAGATCGACGTGATCGGAGCGACACTCGATCTCACCCTGAGCAGGGATGGCCTCGTACGGCCGGCCGTCGGAATTCGGGGAGCATGGTCCGAGCTCCGGGGTGTGGACGATCTCGAGATGACCGTCATGGGACTCGAGGCCATCATCAGCAAAAAAGTGGGGCCCTTGACCCCTTATGGAGCCTGGGGCCGGGAGATGATCGAGTCGAGCGGCCGGATTCTCCTTCCGATTCCCGAAGACGAGTTGATTCTCGAAGCCGAATTGGAGGGCAACCGTCTGACCGTCGGGGCAAGGTTCAGCTTTTTTCTGTTCGAGATCGCAGCGGAGGCCGTTCGCCATGACAACGACACCACCTACGGGGCACGGGCGAGTCTGAGCCTCTGATTCAGCAATGAACCCGCCGACGGCGGCGTTGGAGAGCGATATGGGTGAAACGATCAAGATGTCGAGTGAACGATCCGACGCCGATGTCGTCATACTCGGGGGTGCGTTCAGCGGTTCCGCAACCGCGACGCTGCTGCTCCGGGAACGTCCGGGCCTCCGCGTCGTCATCGTCGAGAAGACCGAGGCCTTCGACGCAAAGGTAGGCGAAGCGACCACCGAAATGTCAGCGATGTTCCTCACCCGGCGCCTCGCCTTGTGGGAGCATCTGGAGCGCGAGCACCTTCCGAAGGAAGGGCTGCGTTACTGGTTCGGCAACGGACGCGTCACCGGTCATTCGAGCTCGAGCGAGACAGGCGGAGTCGTGAGGAGCACCGTGCCCTCCTTCCAGCTTCGCCGTGACGTGCTCGATGAGCACGTAGCGACTCTCGCCATGAAGGAAGGGGCGGAGATCCTTCGTCCGGCGCGCGCGACCGAGGTCCGCATCGGCGATTTCGAGCATGAGGTCGACGTTCTCATCGGGCGCGAAACTTCCACGATTCGAACACGCTGGGTCATTGACGCGACGGGCCGGTCATCGCATCTGGGACGCGCGCTCAGGCTGATCGAGCCGAACGAGCGGCACCCCATCTCCGCGGTCTGGGGTCGCTGGAAGGAAGTTCGTCACATCGACGACATCGCCGCGCGCAATGGAAAGCTCGGTGAGGGAAATGTGGGATCACGGAGACTCTCGACGAATCATTACCCCGGATACGGATTCTGGATCTGGGTTATCCCGCTCGGAAACGGCGAAACATCCGTCGGCATCGTGTGGGACCAGAGAAAGTACGATTTCCGATCCCGTGGAGCCAACACCGAGGCCGCCTACCGGGCCGCTCTCGCCGAGCACCCTCCGCTTCGCGAGCTGCTCGACGGAGCGGAGCTCCGGACCGATGATCTCCGATCGCTGCAGAATCTGGCCTACCGGACGAATCAGTACATGGGGGCGGGCTGGGCACTCGTGGGCGATGCGGCCATCTTCCTCGATCCCTACTATTCTCCCGGCCTGGATCACGCGTCGTTTTCCGTGGAAGCCACAGTGGCGATCGTTCTGGAGGATCTGGCCGGCTCGGATGTTTCCAAAAATATCGCGGAGCACAATGAGGTTTTTCTTCGCTCTCACGATCGCTTCTTCGAGGCAGTCTACCTCGAAAAATACGCCTACATGGGAGAGCACGACCTCCTGTCGGCCGCCATGCTCCTCGATACGGCGCAGTACTACATCTTCGTCGTCATTCCGGCCTATCGATTCCACAGGCGTTTTCACTGGATGCCCGTCCTCGGGCCGAGGCCGGCCTTCATCAGCTATCACATGATGAGGGTCTACAACCGTCGGTTCGCGAGGCTCGCTGACCTACGGCGCGCAGCCGGAGAAGCCGGAGCTCGCAACGACGGCCGGCGGATCAGTGCGTACTTCAACCTTCATTTTGCCCCGCTGCGCATGGCTTTTCGAGGAGTCGGGATCTGGATGCGCGCCGAGCTCGATGGCGTCCGGCTTCGATTGAAGATGCTTTTCCGCTCGTCTGAAACGAAGACGGCGCGGGAGGACGCGCCGGAGCCCGCCGCGATGAAGGGCGGCTCGGCCGCACGCCGCTGATCCCGTCCGATTTGTTCGAGGCGGCTAGTCTCCGTCTCCGCGGGAAACTCCGCGCCGTCGTCCTTCCGGCTGCTTCGGCGCGGTCTTGCCTTCCGGAACGAGCGTTGCGGTCCAGCTCTCGGCGGTACCGCATGCGTTGCTGACGAGAACCCAGAACTGGCTGACCCGCTGAATCGGGGGAGTCACGTATGTCGGTCCGGTCGCATCCAGAATCGGAAATTTCGTCGAACCGGCTGGTCCCCAGTACCACTGGTATCGATACGGCTCGCTTCCGCCCGTGACTTGTACGCTGAGCGTCACGACTTCGCCGTCGGCGACGTTCATGCTCTTCGGCTGATGATCTGCCAGGCTCAGAATCAGTGGAGGATCACACACGATCTCGACCGTCATGAGACCAAACGTCTCGAGCTCGAGAAAGTCGCCGTTCTCGATCGACCCCCTCTCTCCGAACCCACGAACCTGGACCGTGTAGGGTCTTGGAAACGAATTCGGATCGGGTGTGACGGTCAAAGTCGTCGTCAGTACGGATTCATCCTCGTTGCCGACCACGGACGAATCACCGAGTACCGCCGTCCATCCCTCCGGAAGGTCGAAGGGCTCGAGATTGAGCACGAAGTCTTCCGGAACACCGAAGATCTCGAGATCGAAATGGGCCGACTCGGCAGCCGTGACCTGCCGCAGTGCCGGAGTCGGAACGATCTGAGCCGCCCCTCCGGTAATGCCACCCGCAGCCAGAATGACCGCGGAATCGAGCACCGTATCGGAGGTATCCGCGATCGCCAGCTTCACGTGATGAACCACCCCCGGAGTGATTGCGGTCGTTGCCAGAAGCTGCCTCGTGAATCCGTCGAACTGCGTGTTCGCGTTCCCTGAACCGACCGGGTTGTCGACGTAGAACTCGGAGTTGCTCTCGTGATTGATCGAGTTGATCGAAACCGTTTTCCCGGGGTCTCCCAGCACGAAGGCGATGTTCTGGCCATCGACGAAGAATCCAAAGACATCGTTGAACGAGCTCCCGACGAACTCCTTGTATTCTTCGGAGGCAAAGACGTAGAGGATTGCCAGCTCGGGCGTCGATGTAACGACGTCGAACTCGAGGATCGCCGCGTCCCGTGTGGTCAGTGGACTCACCAGTCCGTCGAGATCCGGATCGCCTGCAGTCGAATGCGAAGTCGTCTTTCCCTCGTCGTCGTTCGGGCCGGCGATGTCGGAGATGTTCCCGGTACTGAGGATGACGCCGCTTTCCAGTCCGAGATTCGCGCTGGTGCCTCCACTGAAGGTTCCCGCCGCTACGTCGGCACCGGTGAACGTCACGTTGGTGATCGTGGCGCCGGATCCGGCGAGTAGTGCCCCGAGGGCCTGCGGGGTCGTTCCGCTCAGATCCGTAGTGATGATCTGGCCTGCCGCCGGCACGGCCAGCAGGAGCACTGCAATCAGCTTCGCTGTTCTCTTCATTCCGAGCCTCCGCCTGTTCCTTCGTCGCCACCGCGCCCGAGCGGTCCCTGTCCATGAAAGAATACACAAGTTCCGACCGGCGATTAGCTATCGATCGATATCCTTCGACCCTGAGCTCCATAATCGAGCGATCAGCGCGTCTTGAGGAGCAAAATGGTCTGATCGTCCTTCTGGGGTGCCCCTCCGACGAAGCCGTCGATCGCGTCGATGATCGCCTTGCGAAGCGCGACGAGCCCGAGACTGTGGTTGTCCCGAACCAGCGCGACGAGCCGGTCGTGGCCGTACTCCTCGTCCCGGCTGTTCTCGGCCTCGGTCAGGCCGTCGCTGTAGAGAACCAGCAGCGAGCCAGGTAGAAAATCTTCTTCCTGTGTCTCGTAGATCGAGCCCGGCATGATGCCGATCGGCATTCCGTTGGAAGCGAGAAAACTGATGTCGCCACCTCGAACCAGAAAGCCGGGATTGTGGCCCGCATTGACGTAGCGGACGCGCGCGGCATCGCGATCGACCGTCGCCAGAAGGAGAGTGATGAACTTGTTCTGGGACGACCACTTGTGAATGTGACGGTTGAGCTCGGTCGCGATCTCGCCAAGGTCCCGTTCCTCACCGAAAAGAACGTGAAGTCCCGCGTGAAATGCGCTGACCAGAATCGCCGCGGGCGTCGACTTGCCCGAGACGTCGGCGACACAAAGGCTGAGTGATCCGTCGCCGACCAGAACGGTGTGATAGTCGCCTCCGAGCTGCCGCGCGGAGCGCATCCACACCTCGGTTTCGAATCCCGTGTCGGGGTCGACCCGGACATTCGGGAGAATGTCCTGCTGGATCGTGGCGGCGAGTTGCAGCTCTCTTTCCATCGCCTGCTTCTCGAGCGCCTGACGGTGAAGACGCGCGTTTTCGAGGGCGATCGCGGCCTGGGAGGCAAAAAGGGAGAGGGTCCTGATGTCCCCCTTCTCGAACTCCCCGACGCCTCCTCGAACCTCCCGGTCGGCGGCCGCAAGAACACCGATCGTTCCTCGTTCGCTTCGAATGGGAACCATGACCGCGCTTTGGCATTCGGGAAACACTCTCACTGCAACGCTGCAGTCGCTCAAATTTTCGTTTTCGTCGACGAGCGCTGCCATCGATTCTTCGCCGAGGAGGTCTTCGAGGTCCTCGCGCGATACTTCACCGAATGAGCGATGAAGCTCGAATGAACGGGCGCGCCGCAGAAACAAAGCAGCGCGTCGAGCATTGAGTAGCGTCACGGTTCGCATCAGGATTTCCTCACTGAGCTCATCGAGGTTCAGCGTGGATGCGATCGACAGTCCGATCTCGTGAAGCGATTCGAGCTCGAGCAGCTGCATTTTCGACTGGAAATCGCCCTCTCGCATCTGGGACGCCATCCGCTTGTTCGCGATCATGACTGCGATCGGCGCAGCGATAGCATGCAGTGTGGCTCCGAAGCCTGCATCAACAGACCGGGCAGCAATCGCTCCGAATACCGATCCTTCGCGAGCGATCTGAGCGACCCCGGCATCGAGGGTTTCGGCTTCCGCCATCTGTTCGGGAGGATTCCATTCGGGGGATGCCGCGACGAGCACCGGTGCGGAGTCGACCGAGCCGAGCCAGACGGCCGCATCCGATGCGCCGAGCAGACGAGTCAGCAGATCGACGATGGCTTCCCCGAGGGCGCGACGGCTGGTCTCGTCATCGAGGGTGATCCGATCCAGCTGATTGAGGTGGCCGACGAGCTCGACAGCAGCGCTGGAAAAGCTCATCCGAAAGGAGCTCTCAGATCGACAGCTCTCCACGCGCCGAGTCCTCGTCTTCGAAGATCGATGCGTATTGAGCCAGACCCATGATCTGAAACGTTTTGTGGATGACGGGTGTCAGCGAACAGAACGCCACTCTGCCATCTTTCTCGAGCATTTTTTCCACAATTTCGATCAGAATGCTGATTCCGATCGAGTTCACGATCCGAGTCTGCCGCAGGTCGAGCAGCAGCGTCCGGACACCGTCGTCCATCAGCTGGTATGCACATCTGGCGATCTCCTCGCCACCGACGTTGTTGATGTAGCCCTGCGTGTGGAGAACCGCCCCGGCCCCGGAGCGATCGACCAATACCTTGCACGCCTCACTCATCGTCCTGCCTCCGTGCTCGTCTTCACCATGTGTACCGTCGTTCCATCGGAGCCCGAAAGGATTTCGATCTCGTCCATGTGCGCTTCCATGATCTGGAGACCCCACCCCCTCTTCCGGGGACCTGCGGGAAGTTTCGCCCTCCGAGCCCGAACCTCGTCAGGATTGAAACCCTTTCCATGATCAGTAATCCAGATGTCCAGTCGAACGTCCGTGGCAGTCGACGAGCCATTGAATCTTAAATAGATGCGCCCATCCTCGCAACAGGAGTGTTCCCGAACGTTGATGCAGGCCTCGATCAGAGCGTGGGCAATCTCGTCCACTTCTTCTTCGCTCATCCCGAGCTCACGAGCCAACTCCATCGCGGCGTCAGCCGCGGTCAGCTCGAAGTCGGGAACCAGCGGAAGCGCCAGCTCCATCTCACGTTCACTCACCATGGTCGTATTCGGTGCCCTGCACCGGCAATTCAGAACATCAGCAGGAGCGTGACCGCCCCCTCGAGCCACGCAGGCACGGCATCATGCCACTGCATCACGCCCAGAAACAACACGTTCGCCGACAGCAGACCCGCCAGTCCCCATCGGTCGCTCACTGCATCCTGAACCCTTTCCAACGACCTGACCATTGCGCTCATCTGGATCCTCCTCCGTTCGAGGCCAGTCCAGGAGCAACGGCACTGCCACGCATCCGCATGGCAACTCAGAGAGCTCAAACATCTGAATCTACAGGATTTAGTTAGTAACGACCCAAAATCAGCGCCGTGTCAAAAATCCCCATTGTTGGCATCGACACGGGGCAATGAGCGGCCAAGTGCCCTGTAAACAATGAGTTAGCGCCGCTTGGTCCGAAATGGCCCAATGTGGGGTTTCAAGCCCCACTAATCTTCCGGTAAACCGTCTTTCGATCCACCCCGAGCTGTCGCGCCGCTTCGGAAACGTTTCCATTGACTCGATCGAGCACTCTCTTCACGTAGCGTCGTTCCATCTCCTCGAGAGGAAGGATCTCGGCTCCCGCCTCGAGACCGCTCGGCGAGGGATCGGGCGCCCCCCCGTCGCTGGCGAAGGGGAGATCGTTCTCGTCGATCAGAGGATCGAGCGTCAGAGCGAGAGCGCCTTCGATGAGATTCTCGAGCTCCCTGACGTTGCCCCTGAAATCGTGATGCATCAGCTTCTGCAGCGCTTCCTGAGAGATTCGGACCCCGTGCAGGCCTTCTCTTTCGCCATACTTGTCGAGAAAGTATCGGACCAGCGCCGGAATGTCCTCCCGGCGATCCCGCAGAGGTGGAAGCTCGATCTCCACGACTCGGAGACGGTAATACAGATCCTGACGGAACTGCCCGCTCTCGACGAGCTCCTCGAGGTTCCGATGAGTCGCCGCGAGAATCCGGACATCGACCTCCACGCGGCGGCGCGCGCCGAGCTTCTCGATCTCCCGTTCCTGGAGCACCCTCAGAAGCTTCGCCTGGAGAGTCAAAGGGATGTCGCCAATCTCGTCGAGAAAGACCGTCCCTCCTGATGCGACCTCGAACCGCCCAGGGCGACCCTCGACTCCGGTCGCCACCCCCTTTTCAATTCCGAACAACTCCGCCTCGAGGAGTGACTCCGGGAGAGCGGCGCAGTTGATCGCCATAAAAGGCCGGTGACTGCGAGGCGAGTTGACGTGAATGAGCCGCGCGACCATCTCCTTGCCCGTTCCGGACTCGCCCCTGATCAGGACGCTGACCGGGCTCTCGGCAACGCGCGCGATCAGGTCGATCACACGCTGCATCGACGGAGAGTCCCCGATCATCAGCCGGTCGCGGTACTCCCGCTGCATCCGGCGCTTCAGCGCTCGGTTCTCATCCTCGAGTGACTCCCGGACCATCTCGAGCTTGTGAAAGTTACGTGAGTTGTCGAGCGCCGCGGCACCGATCGCGGCGACGGACTCGATGAATCGTCTGTCGTCATCGTTGAATCCTCCCGCTTCGCTCCCTCGCCTCTCCTTCCCCAGCAGGCCGATCGCACCCAGAATCATCTCTCCCGAGACCAGCGGAGCGACCAGAAGTCCACCCTCGATCTCGAACGGGTGAACCGGCGAGCTCACGCTCTCCTTGAGGACCATCGATCTCCGAACGGGCTCGAGCTCCATCCAATCGCTCTCGGGAATCCGAACGCCAGACCCCTTCGCATACTGCAGCCGCATCTGCTCGTCGATCGAAAAGACGAATCCAGCCATCGCATCGAGCGTCGACATCGCGCGCAGCATCAACTCCTCGAGCAGCTCCTCCTCCGGCTGAAGCGTGTTGAGCGCCCGGCCGATGTCGTGCAGCGCCTCGAGCTGCAGAAGTTTCTGACGCGTTTCGAAACGGGTTTCGCTCATTCGCCCCTCGCTCGACACACACCGAGCAGGTAATCACAGTTCCACAGCCGGTAAAACGGAGGCGACACCGAAAACAGCTCGATCCACACCTTTTGTGCTTCCTCCCACCGCTGCAACTTCATCAGGCTCCGCCCCTTGAAGTACATCGCTTTCGGCCTGAGGGGGCCGCTGTTCCCCGCCGTAATCACCTCGTCGAGGACGCCGATCGCCGCCTCCGGCTCCCCCTCTGAATAAAGACACACCCCCTTCGCGTACCCCTCCTTCTCGTTACATGGAGTCGCCGAGGCATAAAGGGGCACCATGAGGAAAATGGTGAGGAGAGTCGCCACATTTCGCATCACGTGCCCATGATACCCTCGACGCGACGGCGATGAAACTGACCATTCTCGGCTCAGGGCGGGGCGCTGGAGCGATCGGCGGACTTTTCAGCGCCTCCGGAGAGATCGAGCGGATCGGCTCGAGGCATCCGGAGACCGCGACCTCCCCCTTTCCCGGCGCCCCGCTGGTCACACTGGAGGAGGCCACGCGTCAGGCCTCGGAGCTCCTTCTGTTCGCCGTTCCCGACGACTCGATCCAACCAATCTACGAGGCTTTCCAGGACACGATTCCCGCGCGGACGGTGCTCTTCCACCTCAGCGGCTCACTGACGAGTGGCGTCTTTCACCGTCATCGCGGCTTCTCCCTTCACCCGCTCCGCGCGCTTCCCCCGGCCGGGAAGCGAGCCGATCTCGCCGACGCGCTCTTCGTATGGGAAGGCCACTCGGTCACGGAGGGGATCGCACGCGAGATCGTCTCGATGGCGGAGGGGCGCTTCGCCCCGATCGAGCCGACCCTGAAGACCCTCTACCATTCCGCAGCGGTCTTCGGAGCAAACTACGTGGCCGTCCTCGTCGAAGAGGCGAACCGGCTGATGGGCCAGGCCGGAATCGGCGACGCGCGGGGACCCGTCGGGGAGCTCGCGATCTCGGCGATCCGGAACTGGATGACCAGGCCGGAAGCGCCCTTTACCGGGCCTGTCGTCAGGGGCGACTCGGGAACGATCGAGGGGAATCTGGCTGCTCTCGAGCAACACCCCGAGTCCAACGAGCTCTATCGGCTCCTTGGTGCTCGCCTGATCGCTTTCATCGAGCAGGATGCACGGGACTCGCGATTGCAGTCCATCAGGGAACTTTTCCGTAGCGAGGGTGCGAGACCGCTGGCAGAGAGGGAAGAACCTCGCTAACATTGGGCGAACGAAAATGGTCTTCTTCAACTACGCAACGATGCAGATGGCTGCCAAGATCGTTTTTTACGGTCCTGGTCTCTGCGGCAAGACCACCAATCTTCAGCACATCTACAACAAGACGTCTCCTCACAGTCGCGGCGAGATGGTCTCACTCGAGACTGAAACGGACCGAACGCTGTTCTTCGACCTCCTTCCGATCGATGTTGGCGTGATCGGTGGCTTCAAGACCCGGCTTCAGCTCTACACGGTTCCGGGACAGGTCTTCTACAACACGACGAGAAAGCTCGTTCTGAAAGGCGCCGACGGGATCGTTTTCGTCGCAGACTCTCAGGCTCCGATGCTCGAAGCTAACGTGCAGTCGCTCCGCAACCTCAAGGCGAATCTCGAGGAGTTGGGGCTCGACCTCGACCGCATGCCGATGGTGATTCAGCTGAACAAGCGGGATCTCCCGAACGTTCTGGAACGGCAGTCGATGGTCGATGCGCTCGATCCCGAGCACCGTTTCGAGATCACCGAGGCCTCCGCGATCAAAGGCGAGGGAGTGTTCGAGACACTCAAGCTGATCTCGAAGCTGACCCTTCGAGCTTTGAAGGAGAAGATGAGCGGGCATGAGGAGCCGCTGGCAAAAGCATCCCGGCTCAACATCCGGGACTCGGGCAGATCCGGTCACGTTCCCGCCCCGGTGCCTCCACCGGCTCCCACGGTCGATCCTCGAAAAACGATGTCAGCACCCATCCCTCCTTCCGAGGCGAGCGAGGCCGCAGTCTCGAGCTCGCAATCGCTGGCTGCGGTCGAGGTCATGGAAGCGGAACCACCGCCAGAGGAGCTCAGACACGAACAGGAGCCTGTACACACCGAGCCCACGCCGGAACCGGAGCACGCTCCGGAAGCCGCCGAGCCTGTCAAGCGGATGAAAGTCCGATCTTCGGTCGACATCATGGCCGAGCTGGAAAGCCTTCGCCGAAAGGCGACCGAAGGTCTCGGCAGGCCGGGAACGTCGGCAACACGGCGAAGGGAGTCGAGGCAAAGTTTCGAAGGCTCCGTTCCGCCCGACGCAACAAGCCGCCTGGCGAGCGTCGAGGTCTCCTGGGTCGCAAAGGATGCCGACGGCAACCCGATCGAATCCGCCACGAAGAACTTTGAAGTCTCGCCGGACGAAGCCAGCCGCGTGATCGTGAACCTCGACATCAAGCTCGACTGATACTCGCGTGTCGGCAACGGTTCGCGCTAAACTGACCAGAGGGTCTCGGCAGTGAAGAGGAGGGAGAGGGGAACACCGTCGATGGATCGTCGCTACCGTTATTTCGATTTCTGTTTTTTCATTGCTCTGGTTCTGGGATCCGCGTGCTCGTCGAGTCGGCCGACGGAGCCTTCTCCGAGCAATGACCCCGACACTTTCGCGGCTCTGAGCGAAGACCTCGTCTCTGCGCACGCGAAACTCGATTCCGTCGCTGACACGGTTCCAATGCAATCCCCGATTCCCCGGTCAATTCCGCTTCCGACGCATCCGAGCGTGGAAGCGGCCGTTCGATACTTCGCCGGGGAACGCCGTTCGACGATCCAGGCCTCATTCGAGCGCTCTGCCGCGTACCGTGCAATGATCGACGCGGAGCTCCGCCGCCAGGGACTTCCTCCGGAGCTCGCCTTTCTTCCCGTGATCGAGAGCGGGTTCCGGCCCGATCTGACCTCGAGAGCCGGCGCGCACGGTCTGTGGCAGTTCATGCCGGCCACCGCGAGGGAGTACGGGCTGCGGGTCGACTGGTGGGCCGATGAGCGGACCGATCCGGTGCTCTCGACGCGCGCTGCGGCAACGTATCTTCGCGATCTCCATCGAATGTTCGGCGACTGGCCTCTGGCGCTCGCTGCATACAACTGTGGGCCTGGCCGGGTCCGCCGCACGATGGAGCGGGTTGGAGCCGATTCTTTCTGGGAGCTGATGGATGCCGGGGAGCTTCCGAAAGAGACTCGAGGATACGTCCCGACGTTCTTTGCCACTGCGATTCTCGCTTCGAGCCCGGATGACTGGAACTTTTTCGTACCCTCACCATCTGAAACACCAACGACCCCTTCGGTCGTCATTACCGGCCCTGTGTCGCTCGAGTTCCTCGGGCGTGAAGCGGGAATCGAGCCCGCGCAACTGAGGAAGCTCAATCTCGCTTTCCGGCGGGGCATCGTGCCTCCCGGCGACCATCCCCTTCGCGTACCGGGTTTCGCAGCCGCCACGGTCGCTTCGCGCGCCGGAAGCTGGCACCTTGCGGATCCGAATCTCGGAGTCTCAACCTACTCCCTGAGAAGTGGTGAATCGATCTCGTCGCTGGCGGTAAAACTGGGGCTGAACAGAGAGGAAGTTCAGGAAATGAATCAGTCGGTGAGCGGGAGAACGGTCTACCTTCCGATCGATCAACGGACGCTGAGCGCGACCCTGACGAGCGCCGCGCCTGTCCCCTCTCAAGCCCATGTCGTCGAGCCCGGAGACACGCTCTATTCGATTGCGCGCGCGAACGAACTTTCAGTCGAAGAGCTTCTCGAGATCAACGGGCTCGAGGAAAGCCACGTCATTCGGCCAGGTGATCTTCTCATCGTGGCTCTCATCGGAGCGATCTCGGGTCGGTGACCAGGCCGTCCGCCGGCTCCGCGCTCGACCCGGAGCTCGACCCGCCCCACGAGGTCCTCGAGATATCCGTCGAGCAGCTCTGGCGGCGAGCTTCGAGGCACCCTGAGGATCTCCGCGTAACCGCAGGGCGCTGCGTTTCGGAAGGCCGGAGTATCCGCGCGGAATCCCTCGATCCCCGTCACGTCACGCTCGATTCTGCCATCCCGCCACCGGGCGAGATCGCCGGGCTGATGTCGAACCAGCCGGGAGTCGAGGCGCTCTCGATTCACACTGTCGCCAGAAGAGTCTCGTCATCTTCCGGAGAGCACGAATCCCATTCCTCGACTGTGCTGGCGCGTACAGAGGACGGCGCGACGTTGGTCGCTGATCTCGACGATATCGGTGCCGCGCTGTCGATCGCCGGACCTCGCACCGGGAAAACCATTTCGGCGGAAAGGCTCGAGGGGCTTCCGCTTCTCTTTCTCTTCGGCTCCGGCGGAGTTCTGATTCACGAGATTGCCGGGCATCCCCTCATTGCGGGCCACAAACTCCCCAATCTTCCCGACTGGCTGACGATAACCGACGATCCGTCGATCCCCGGACTCGGCTTCCTCGGTGCCCGCGACGACTGCGGCCGGCCGACCCGAGCGGCCCAGATCCACCGCGGGGAGATCCCCGCTGCGCTGCGCCGCTCCTCGTTTCGCGATGTTCCACTCCCCAGGATGAGCAGTCTCGTCGTCGAGGGGAACGCGCCCTTCGAGATTCCTGACGATCGCATCGAGATCCATCTGATCGAGCATGGAGCCTGGGATCCCGATCGCGACGTCATCACTCTGAATGTTCAGCGCGCCGACGTTTTCACGCGAGCCGTTCATAAACCAGCGCCTCGCTTCACCATCGAGGCGTCCCGCAACGTACTCGCTGGAGCGCTGTCGGGAGCCCGAGGCCGCCCCGTCAGATATCCCGGGGTCATCTGTTCCGAGGAAGGGCAGCGCGTGCCGGTGGGAACTCGATCGGTTGATCTGCTCCTCGAAGGAGCTCCCATCCGATGAAAGGTCGGTACGAAAAAACGGGTACTGCGACCCGTGTCGAGCACAGCCGATTCGGAACATGGATCGTGCAGACCTCCGAGTCGGGTTCCTCCCACTTTGAAGGCGAGCGGTTCGTCTCGTCGAGTCACGGACCTCGAGATGCGGCGCCTATCGACTATTCGATACTGGCCACTCAGGCTTCGGAGCTGATCGAGACCCTTCCGGACGGTGTCAGCCTGCAACGGCTCGTCTTCTCATCCGGCACGGCTGATCATCGATATGACGATGGGACCGAATCGAGATCCTGGCGGGAAACTTCGTGGCGCGCGATCGCAGAGATGGGCAATGAGCGGCTCGGGCTCCAGCTCACGATTCACGTCGGTGGGGAGGGGGAGCCGGGCGCGTGGAGCGACGAGCTGCTGAGTTGCGCCCGGGAGCTCGCGAGACTCGAACCGCATGAGGGCCGCCCGGACCGCCCAATTCTGCTTCATCCCCGGGCAGCGGCCGGGCTTCTAGCAGCGCTCGGACAAGCCCACGGCGAGATCACCGTCGACGGCTTCCAGCAGGTTCCCTCGGAAAGACGGGATGGAATCGGTCGTCCGGTCGAGCCCTTCCGGCTGTCGGGCGGATCGGGATCCTTTCCCAACATTTTTCGCCCGAGCTACCGGTCGCGGCCGATGCCATATCCGATCGACGTCGGTTTCGATTCCGGAAGGTCAGTCGACCGCGAAGATCTCGCCGAAGCGGACGTGGCGGAAGCGATCGCTGGAGATGCCCGGCGCGACGATCGAATTTTTCTGACGGTGATGACCAGCGGAAGATCAGGCTCGGCCCTGTTCACACTTTCCGCCATGGCCGACGACTGGCTCCGATCGATCACTGCAAACGTCGGCCCGCTTCGCTGGTTTCCGGAGGGCACCGGCGTCTGGGCGGGTGGCCTGCTCGTCGATTCAGCTGAGCTCGACGTCCATCCGGCGCGTTCCGGGGTCGAATGAGATGATCAGTCGATGGACCTCGCCAGCGGCGAGGGTGGGCGGCTCGATCGATCGCCTCTCCTGAATACCCATCGACTCGACGACGATCCAGACCTCGATCTCCCGAATTCGTCTGTCGACCTGAGCGTAAGCTGCCACCTCGCGCGGCGAGCGTCGTTTGAGAAACCCCCAGCTCTCCGTGTAGAGATTCTCGTGAACGATCGTCTCCCCGTCGACCGAAACGACGAGGTAGCCGTCCGATACCGGACTGTTGAACAGCGTCAGGAGGGTTGCCTGGCCTTCCGTGCCGTTCGCAGAACCGCTACCCACGGCGGATCCGGACGGCGGAGGCGCTTCCCGGTTCCGCGCCTGTTCGACCTGGCGGTTGAGTCTGTCCTGGGTGAGCTGCAGATAGTTCACCGCTGCGGCCATCTCGGGATCGAGACTGAACGCCGCTTCGAAGTGGGGGATCGCCTTGGCGTAATCCCCGCTTTCGTAGAACTCCCTGCCGCTCTCGAATTCGATCCTCGCCTGGCTGAGTCGTTGCTCGTAGGAAAGGCGCGTCGCTCGAATGGTCTCGAGATCCCGCAGCCTCTTGGCGACTTCGCGGCTGTTCGGTGCGAGCTGGCGCAGTTCGAAGTACTTCTCCCAGGCGCCGTCGACGTTTCCACCCCGAAGCAGCTCCTCCGCCTCGGTTTGGAGCTTCCTCTGCTTCTGGACCAAGTTTTCGCGAGCCGTATCGACCGGCGGTACATCGACGCGTTGCAAGGTGATGGCTCCAACGGTGATTGCAATGGCAGCGAGAATTCCGGCGACGATCGACCAGAACAGGGCCGGCGGAATCTTTTCGCGAAATACCGGAGGAATGAGCTCGCGCGCTTTTTTTCGCATGCGCGGCGCGGTCGTCTTCCGTCCGTCGTCTTCGGCTGCTTCCTCGGGTGTTTCCATCTCGACCGTCGCCGCGGCCGAAGCGTCGCTCATGATCGTGTCATCGTCGAAGACGTTCTCGTCTTCCGACGTGCGCGCCGGCGCAGCCTTCCCGCTCACGAGCGCTCGCAGATCTTCGGCGATGAGCGAGGCGCGCTGGTAGCGATCCTCGGGCCTCTTTGCCAGACATCTCTCCACGACGCCGTCGAAGGACTCGGGAATTCGAGAATCCACGTTGCTCGGAGGCGTGTATTCCTCATGGACGATCTTGTACGAGATCGTCGTCAGCGAGTCTCCACCGAAGGGCTTCTGCCGTGTAAGCGCCTCGTAGAGACAGACTCCGAGGGAGAAGATGTCCGACCGGCCATCGACCTTGCCGCCCTTGACCTGCTCCGGAGCCATGTAGTTTGGCGTACCGAGAAACTGTCCGGTCATCGTGAGATTCGCCACGCTCGTCGCGATCTTCGCAATCCCGAAATCGGTAATCTTGGCGACGTTGTTGTCTCGGATGATGATGTTGGCGGGCTTGACGTCGCGATGAATGATTCCGCGTTCGTGGGCGAAATCGAGGGCCTCGGCGATCTGCATCATCACCCTGGCGACGTCCGTATGCGAAAGAGGCCTTCCCTGCGCGAGGATCTCCTTCAGATTCCTCCCCTCCATGTACTCCATCGCGATGAAGGAGCCCCCGTCCTCCGCCGTTCCGATGTCGTACACCGACACGATGTTCGGATGCGTGAGAATTCCGGCGGCCTGCGCTTCGCGAACGAAGCGCTCCTGGAATTCCTTGACGTCTTCTTCATCGGCGTGGGCGGCCGCCCGCAACGTCTTGAGCGCAACCAGACGCCCGATCACCGGATCCTTTGCAAGGTAGACGACCCCCATCGCGCCCTTGCCCAGGTCGCGGATGATCTCGTACCTTCCGTATTTCAAGTCATTTCCTTTCCGAGTACGCACACTCCCAGCCGACAGGGCCCCGGGCGCCGGAATTCAATTATCTTCGCTCCGCCGTCGCCCGGCAAATGACTGCAAGGAGACGGCCGCTTTCCACTATGATTCACACCACACCCGCGGAAGGAGGAACCTGAATGAAAGAGTACCCCACCGAGAAAATCCGCAACATCGCCTTCGCCGGTCACAGCGATACGGGAAAGACCACGCTCGTTTCCCTGCTACTTTTCAACGCCGGAGCGACCACCCGGGCCGGCTCGATCGACGACGGAACGACGGTCACCGATTTCGACGAAGACGAGATCCAGATGAAACATTCGGTCTCGGCTGCGACCGCCTGGGCCGAGCACGAGGACACCAAGCTGAACCTGCTCGATACTCCCGGCTACGGCGTCTTCCTCAATGAGGCCAGATGCGCGATTCGAGTCGCTGATACGGTCGCGATCACGGTCTCGGCAGTCAACGGACCCGAGATCAACACCGAGCGCGTCTGGAAGATCGCCAATTCGATGGAAACTCCCGTCGCCTTCGTCGCGACCAAGATGGACCGCGACCGTGCAAACGCCGAATCGCTGATCGCCGCGCTCCAGGAGAAGTTCGGCAAGAGCGTCGTCGCCGCGCAAATGCCGATTGGAGCCGAGCGCGACTTCAGGGGCGTCGTCGATCTCGTGGAGATGCAGGCATGGGTTTATGAAACCGACGGCTCCGGCAATTATGAAAAAGTGCCGATCCCGGACGATCTCAGGGATCAGGCGAACGCCTGGAGAGAAACGCTCGTCGAGAAGATCGCCGAAAGCGATGACTCTCTGATGGAACGATTCTTCGAGGAGGGGACCCTCACACAGCAGGAGATCGAGGACGGCATCCGCCGGGAAATGATCGCCCGTTCGATCAATCCCCTCTTCTTCGTATCCCCTTCTGCCAACATCGGCGGTCATGCTCTCCTCGAAGCATTCGTCCGTACCTTCCCCTCTCCCGACCAGCTTCCAGTTCGAATGGTCAGGGAAGGTTCGCTCGACGACAAACCGGTCGCACTCATCTTCAAAACCATCTCCGATCCGTTCAGCGGCAGGATCTCGGTTTTCCGCGTTTACAGCGGAACACTGAGCTCGGACACCCCCTACTTCAACTCCACGCGGGACCACGATGAACGATTCGGCAAGCTCCAGATCGTTCAGGGAAAACAGCAGGAACCCGTCGGCTCACTGCACGCCGGCGACATCGGCGCAGTCGCCAAACTCAAGGATTCCCACACCGGCGACACGATCACCGGCAAAGGCGCCGGAGTGATCCTCGATTTCGTCGACATACCCGAGTCGACCATCTCCTTCGCGATCGAGCCTAAATCGAAAGGTGATGAAGACAAACTTTCGACCGCAATCAGCCGGATCATCGAAGAGGACCCGTCAATTCGCTTCCGGAGAGACGAGCAGACGCACGAGTTTCTGCTTTCCGGACAGGGGCAGCTCCACGTCGAAACGGCGGTCAACCGGCTCCGGAACCGTTACGGGGTCGACGTCATACTCCACCCTCCAAAAGTTCCCTACCTCGAAACTGTCCGAGCAAAGGTCAATGCCCACGGCCGCCACAAAAAGCAGTCCGGAGGACACGGCCAGTTCGCTGACTGCAAAATCACACTCGAGCCACTACCGAGAGGGAGCGATTTCGAGTTCGTCGACGAGATCTTCGGCGGCTCGATTCCTCGCCAGTACATCCCTGCCGTGGAAAAGGGAATTCAGGAAGTCAGAACTCAGGGTTATCTTGCCGGTTTTCCCGTCGTCGATTTCCGGGTACGGCTCACCGATGGACAGTTCCACGCCGTCGACTCCTCCGAGCTGGCGTTCAAGATCGCCGGAGCGATGGCGTTCAAGGACGCGATGAGCCGCGCCAAACCGACGTTGCTCGAACCGATCATGCACATCGAGGTCACTTCTCCCTCTGAATACATCGGCGACCTCATGGGCGATCTCACCTCCCGGCGAGGCCGCATGGAAGGAATGGAGACCGAGGGCGAAACCCAGATCATCCGCGCCCACATCCCGATGGCCGAAGTCCTCACCTACGGATCGACCCTCCGATCCATTACACAGGGGCGGGGATCGTTCCACATCGAGTTCTCCCACTACGAAGAGGTCCCAAAAAACCTTCAGCAGAAGATCATCGCGGAAGCCCAGGCACCGGCTCACTCCGAGTAGTGTCAGCTCCGAGCACGCGGAAACCTTCGCGCTCCGCAGCAACGGCGAGCCGTCGATCGAGGCAGACGAACTCGAGAGAACGCGGCTCGTCCTCGGAAACGATGAGCGCCGCACCGAGCTGCGCTGAGTCGGCCGCTCGCAGATCCTGACGCGCCAGAACCGTCATCGCTCTCGACCGAACCGCGGAAACTTCGATCACTTCATCCCATGACGATGCCAGGGTCTCGAGGTTGCCGAGGATCTCGAGGCGCTGAGCTCTGCTGATCACTTCTTCGCGCACTCTTCGTTCGACCGCGCTCACAATCTCGACTCTGCTCCAGGCCCAGGTTGCAATGCGGTCGTCTTCTGCTCTCAACTCGAGCATGCGCGCGGTTTCCGGCTCGGTCACGATCAAAGGAACGAGTGCCGACGCGTCCCAGTACCTCAGAACCGGTCCTCGCGATCGTCGACCAACGCCGAAAGAATCCCGCCTGCGACTTCCGCCGGCGGATGATCGTCCGGTTTCCACGAGCCCGAGCCCGGTCGCAGCAGACCGAGCCTCACGAGCCGCTCCCTCTTCGAATCATCACGATCGGCGCTCGGAATCGGGGTGATCCGGGCGATCGGAACCCCGCGCTCCACAATCCGCACTTCTCCGCCGCGTTTGACTCTTCTCAGGTAACGAGAGAGGTGCGCTTTGAGCTCGGAAATCGAGACGGTCACGATATGACTAATTTAGTCCTGACCTCGAGACTCGTCAAGACACATCCAGCCGGCCGCCGATCCGCCCGCTCAAGGCGAGGGGATTGCAGTCTCGCCGAAGAAGTGAAATAGGGTGCGCCTTCGAGACCGTTAATATGAGCGTCTCATTATAAGATTTTGTTCTTCGGCATTCTTCAGAGAAAAAGGTAAGCCATTGGATATCAACAGATTGACGATCAAAGGGCAGGAAGCCGTCGTCGCCGCGCAAGCGCTGGCGCGCAACTCCGGTCACTCCGAGCTCTCCCCCGAACATCTGCTTCTCGCCCTAATCCAGCAGGACGAGGGAATCGTCGCGCCCATCCTCGGAAAGCTGGGAGTCAATGCCTCCCAGATCGAGATCCAGCTCACGACCGAGCTCGCGAAGCGGGCGAAGATGTCGGGGTCCGGCGCCGATCCGCGCATTTCGGCCAACGCGCGCAGAGTGTTCGACGCCGCCTTCGAGATCGCGGAAAATTTCAAGGACGAGTACGTCTCCACCGAGCACCTCCTTCTGGCGATCGCTCGCGAGAAAGAAACGACCGCGCAGCAGATTCTCGCAGCGGCGGGGGCGAGCTCGGACGATCTGATCAAAGCCGTCCAGTCGGTGCGGGGCTCTCAGCGGGTCACCGATCAGAACCCGGAAGGCCGCTACCAGGCGCTCGAGAAATACGCGCGCGATCTGACCGCGCTGGCCCGCCGAGGAAAACTCGATCCGGTCATCGGTCGCGACGAGGAGATCCGCCGCGTGATTCAGGTTCTCTCCCGGCGGACCAAGAACAATCCGGTGCTGATCGGGGAGCCGGGAGTCGGGAAAACTGCCATCGTCGAGGGCCTCGCTCGTCGGATCGTCGAGGGTGATGTTCCGGAAGGGCTCAAAAACAAGCGTGTGATCTCACTCGACCTGGGCGCTCTGATCGCGGGCGCCAAGTATCGCGGCGAGTTCGAGGATCGACTCAAGGCGGTGATCAAGGAAGTCGAGGAGGCGGAAGGGACGGTCGTCCTCTTCATCGACGAGCTTCACACGCTGGTCGGAGCAGGGGCGTCGGAAGGAGCGATGGATGCCTCCAATCTTCTCAAGCCTGCATTGGCCCGTGGTGAGCTCCGGGCCGTCGGGGCGACGACCCTTTCCGAGTACCAGAAACACATCGAGAAGGATGCGGCGCTGGAGCGCCGGTTCCAGCCCGTCTACGTCGGCGAGCCGAGCGTCGAGGACACGATCGCCATTCTTCGCGGCCTCAAGGAGCGGTACGAGGTTCACCACGGCGTGAAGATTCTCGATTCGGCGATCGTGGCGGCCGCGACGCTTTCGGATCGCTACATCAGCGACCGGTTCCTGCCGGACAAGGCGATCGATCTGATCGACGAATCCGCCTCACGTCTCCGGATCGAGATCGACTCGATGCCGACCGAGATCGACGAGATCGAGCGCCGGATCGTCCAGCTCCAGATCGAGAAGCAGGCTCTGGCGAAGGAAAATGACCCGGCGTCGAAAGGCCGCCTCGACATCATCGAGGAACAGCTAGCCGAGCTGCAGGAAAAGTCATCCGGTCTCAAAGCGCAGTGGGAGACCGAAAAAGCGGCAATTCAGCAGATGCGGGACCTGAAAGAGCGGATCGAGCAGACTCGCGACGAGGCGCAGCGAGCCGAGCGCGAGGGCGACCTCACCCGCGCCGCCGAACTGCGCTATGGTGAGATGCCGAAGCTGAATGCCGAGCTCGAGGAGGCATCCGGCAAGCTGCTGGAGCTTCGCCAGCGGGGAAGCCTTCTCAAGGAACAGGTCGACGGCGACGACATCGCCGAGGTCGTGGCGAAGTGGACCGGTGTACCGGTGAGCCGGCTGATGGAGTCCGAGATCCAGAAACTCGTGAAGATGGAGGACCGGCTCCAGCTCCGCGTGATCGGGCAGGAGGACGCGATTCGCGCCGTCTCGAACGCGATCCGTCGCTCGCGAGCCGGGCTTCAGGACCCCCAGCGCCCGATCGGCTCGTTCATCTTCATGGGGCCGACCGGAGTCGGCAAGACCGAGCTCGCGCGGGCCGTCGCCGAGTTCCTCTTCGATGACGAGACCGCGATGGTGCGGATCGACATGTCGGAGTACATGGAGCGGCACGCGGTGGCCCGGCTCATCGGTGCACCTCCGGGCTATGTCGGCTACGACGAGGGCGGACAGCTCACCGAAGCGGTGCGACGGCGTCCTTACTCGGTGATCCTGTTCGACGAGATCGAGAAGGCGCATCCGGAGGTCTTCAACGTGATGCTGCAGATCCTCGACGACGGCAGACTCACCGACTCCAAGGGACGCACGGTCGACTTCCGCAACACCGTCATCATCATGACCTCGAACATCGGATCGCATCACATTCACGAATATCAGCAGTCGGTGAAATCGCCCGCTCAGGAAGAGGAGATGCGAAAGAAGGTCGAAGAGGAGCTCCACCGGCAGTTCCGTCCCGAGTTTCTCAATCGGATCGACGACATCATCATCTTTCACTCGCTCTCCCAGGAACAGATCGAGAGCATCGTCGAGATCCAGTTGAAGAGGCTGACGGGCATGCTCAGCGAGAGAGACCTCTCGATCGAAGTCACTCCTGCGGCACGAAAGCTCCTGGCCCGCGAAGGCTTCGACCCTGCGTTCGGCGCGAGACCGCTGAAACGGGCGATTCAGAGGCTCGTCGTCGATGCGCTGGCAATCGAGATTCTGGAGGGACGGTTCGAGCCGGGCTCTACAATCGTGGTGGATGCAGAGGAAGACGGGATCACTCTCGAAGCTCGAAGGAGTCCGACGGCTGAAACGGCCTGAAACGTGCTCGGACCTCCCTCGATTGAGGTTGTACCAATTACAGGAGGAGAAAATGATGACCACGAATTCGAAGCACAACAGTTTTTTACCTACGCTGCTGGCTCTGGCCCTGACCGCCGGATTCGTCGCGTGTGCGCCGGAAACTGAGGTCGATACGGAGGATGCAACCTCCGACACGGCGATGACCGAGACGACCGACACATCGCTGACGGATATCGAGCTTTCGGGCGAGGAGCCGTATCTGGCGACGATCACCGATGATGGCATTTCCATGCCCGCTACGATTCCAGCGGGTCCGCAGATGATCACGGTGGAAAATCAGGGCTCTTCGAATCACGGTTTCGCCGTCTCGGGCCCGGGCGTTGAAGCATCGGTCGGCCGCGAGCTGCAGCCCGAGGAAGTCGCGACGCTCGCAGTGGAGCTCCAGCCCGGCGAATATCGCGCCTATTGCACGATCCACCCGACGATGGAGACGACCTTCACCGTCACGCCGATCGCCGAAGCCGATCCGGTGGCAGCGGATCCGATGACAACGACCGCGTCGGACTACTGAGTTTCGCAGCCTGAATGACGTTCGTTCTCCGGAAGAAGCATCCCCCCGCGGGCTCGAGACCGGGGACATTCACCGTTCCCGCAGACTCGGTTCCCCCCCGTCTTCACCTGTTCGAATACGGGGGGGATCTGATCCGCGAATCGGAAGTCGATCAGGCCAGCGACCTTGTCGCCCCTCGAGATGATGGTCTCAACTGCTGGCTGGACGTCACCGGCATCGGCGATGAAGTTGCGCTGCGCACCATCGGTGAGACTTTCAACATCCACCCTCTCGCCCTCGGTGACGTCGTCAACGTTCCCCAGCGTCCCAAGTCCGACGGCTATGAACACAATCACCTCCTCATTTTCAGAATGTTCCGCGTCCTCGACGACGGCTCGATCGATTCCGAGCAGATCTCCCTGGTCGTCGGCGACGACTGGCTGGTGACATTTCAGGAGCGCGAAGGCGATGTTCTCGATCCGGTCCGAAACCGCCTGCGCGGGGGTGCCGGCCCGATGCGGACGTCCGGACCCGCATACCTCGCATACGCCATCGTCGATACAATCGTCGATGGCTACTACCCCGTGGTCGAGCTGATCGGCGATCGGCTCGAAGCGCTCGAGATCGAGGTCCTCCGGAGCGACTCCATCGAACGCACCCTCGGGAAAATCAATGATCTGAAGCGCGACCTTCTCTCGCTGAGGCGAGCCATCTGGCCTCAGCGCGACGCCATCGCGTCGCTGCTCCGCGAAGAGAGCAAATTTTTCTCCGGCCCTGTGAAGACATATCTGAGGGATACGCTCGACCACTGCACCCAGCTCGCCGATGTCGTCGAGACGTATCGCGAGATGGCGACCTCTCTTTTTCAGACTTATCTCTCAGTCGTCGGCAATCGCACGAACGACGTGATGAAAGTTCTCACGATCATGGCGAGTATCTTCATCCCCCTGACGTTCATCGCCGGGATCTACGGGATGAACTTCGATCACATGCCGGAGCTCCACTGGGTGTTCGGCTATCCGATGGCACTCGGGTTGATGCTCGCCATCAGCGTCGTCCTGCTTTACTGGTTTCGAAGGAAGGGCTGGCTGGGGGGAAACCGAAGGGAAGTCAGTCGCGGCCGGCGCCTGTCGGACTGAAACGAGCTGGATGGAGGTTCGAGGTTCGACGTTAGAGGTTCGAGTTTCGAGGTTGAGGTTCCGGTTTCGGCGAAATGACCTCGCGCGATTCAAACCCACGTCATCCTGAGCCGCCGAAGGACGGCGAAGGATCTGGGGGACGGTCGTAAGTCGACCTGACCAGCCTCCTGAAGCATTCATTCACGAGCCCCCGCCCAGATCCTTCGCCGTCCTTCGGCGGCTCAGGATGACGAGTGAAGGGGTGTGGCGAGCGCAAACCGCGGCTGGAGGTTGGAGTTTGGGCGGGGCTGAGAGACGGGTCGACTTTTCTGATACTGAGCCGACCTCCACATCAGTTCAACCCATCGCCTGCAGAAAATCCTCGATCAGATCGTCCGCCGACTCGATCCCGACCGATACCCGGATCAGCGAGTCGGTGATCCCGGCTTCCCGTCGATCCTCGGGCGAAACTCCCGCATGTGACGAGACCGCCGGTCGCGACACGAGAGTCTCGACGCCACCGAGGCTCGGTGCGGGAATCGCGATCTCGAGCCGGTCGATCAGCCGTTTCGAAACTTCCACTCCCCCCTTCACATCGAAACTGAGCATTCCGCCGAATCCATCGAAGAGGGCTGCCGCACGTTCATGCTGCGGGTGCGAGCCGAGGCCCGGATAGTTAACGACAGTCACCCGATCATCCGATTGGAGGGCTTTCGCCAGCGCGAGAGCGTTCTCGTTCTGCTTTCTGATTCTTAGCGCGAGCGTCTTCAGGCCCCGATGCATCATGTGGCAGTCGAAGCCATTGAGGCTTCCTCCCAGAAGAACGAGCTTGTGCCGGATGGGCACCATCAGTGCCCGGCTCGTGATGATCGCACCGGCGATCAGATCCGTGTGGCCGTTGAGATACTTCGTGGCGCTGTGGAGCGAGATGTCGTAGCCGAGCTCGAGCGGCCGGAAGTTGACCGGGCTGGCAAACGTATTGTCGATCGCGGTCGTGATCCCGCGCTCCCGGGCGATCCTGACGACGGCCTCGTGATCGGTCACCTCGAGCAGCGGATTCGTCGCCGTCTCGGAGTAGATCAGCTTCGTCTCCGGACGGATCAGATCGGTGATCATCTCTGCTTCGTTCCCGTTGAACCGCTCGACGGAGATCCCGAGCTCCGGCAGATCCCTGGTCACGAAGTCCCACGTTCCGCCGTAAAGCGTGTTCTGAAAAATCGCATGATCTCCCGGCTTCAGAAGCCCGAGGATCGTCGAGGTGATCGCAGCCATACCGCTCGACGTCACCAGCGCCGTTTCCCCACTCTCGGCGGCCGCCAGCACGTCGTGCAGGAGGTCGTGGGTGGGTGAGTTGCTCATCCGGCCATAGCGGATTTCCTCGTAGGCCTTGTCCCCGCTCAGCTCGAACGTGGAGGAGGTGAAGATCGGAGGGACGACGGCACCGAGGTTCCGAGCGTGCGACGAGCTGCCGTGGACGATTCGAGTCTCCAGATCGCGCTTTTTGTTCATGCCCGAATCATACGCCGGACGCGCGCCGGCTCCAGCGTTGGCGCGGAAAACGTTCGAAAAACCCGGGGCGCCGCTACCGGTGCCTGATTGTTCTCGCGCGCCCCGCTTCGATGATCTGCACGAAGAGCCGAGTGGCATCGAAGTGCGCGCGGTCGACGAGCCGCCGGGCCCTGACGAGCAGGAGTCGATCGGGGGCGAGCAGGACCGCCGCTTTGACGTCTCCCGGTGAAGCCGAGTAAAGGACCTCGACGCCTCTGGTGACCGGATCGAAATCGACGATCGACAGGACGCCGGGTTTCGTCCATGCCAGCCCTCTCAGGCCGGAACCGAACGGAACGAGTGCAAACGGCCGGGGCCAGATCGGCCACCCTTGCCAGTCGAACTCGGCGCCATCGATCGAGTGTCCTTCTCTGGTCAGTCGTGCACCTCGAAACTCGAAGATCAGACGCGTCTCGTCCGACGACCAGTCCGACCAGAAGATCAGATATTCGCTGCCCGTCCATGTGGCGCTCGCACCCGAGAGAATCCTCGGAGCCGCGGCAAACTGGGACGACCGAATCGTCCAGTCCGGCTCGACCGAGATGATCGATGAATGGAGAATCGTGCCCCCCGGGTGTGGATCTTCGGACCAGACCACGAGAAATCTTTCGCCATCTGAGGACACATCCTCGAGATCAATCGGATGATCGGAAGTCGTGACCAGCACGCCGCCAACATCCAGCACGCTTCCGCCCGATATCCGGAGTGCACGTATTGAGCTCTGCTTCTGATCGGACACTTCCTCGAGCCAGGCCAGAAGGCAAAGGGTCTGGCTGCAGCTCGCGTCGAAGCTGGTGACCTCATTGGGAATCATCAGCGGGATCGGAGCGGGATCGAGGAGCTCTCCGTCGAGTGAGATCCGATAGAAGACGTAGCCGACATCCCCAGCTCGCTCCAGCACGCCGAACGAATCGGTGAGGGGGAAGACGTCGAAGACGTTAGGGTTCAGGCGGAATCGCGCGACATCCTGCCCGAGCTCGTCGAGGATTGCCGCGTGACGTGGCTCGCGATAGAACCTGTCTTCCAGCCACACCAACAGGGTTCGGCCTTCTACCGATGCAATGTGGTCAAGTACCTCCGAACGAACGCTCGTGAACACGACGTTTTCTTTACCGAGACGCAACTGATCCGGATCGAGGACAGCCGTTCGAATGTGAGCCGCAAGAGTCGGAGCGGTCGAACCCGACTGCCAGAGGACGATAGGCGTCTCGCCGTCAGACTCGATCGAAATCTTCCGCCGTCCTCCCCAGCGCCCGAACGCATAGATGCCCTCACTGATTTTTTCGGGCTGACTCACGCCGCTGGCAGGACCAATCGACGCTGCCCAGAGATCAGCCTCGTCCAAGTAAACGTGCACCGAGCGCCACTCCTGCCAGATCATGAGGATCTCTTCTCTCACCCATTCGATCTGCGGCCAGTGCAGCTTCGTCTCCGGCCTGGAAACCGTCGCAAACTCCATCAGCCCGCCAGCACTCTGCTTCCAGATCTCGACCCCCGCTGGTGCGTCGAGCGCCACGTAGACCTCTCCATTTCGGGCGGTGACGTCCTTCCCGAGTCGCGATTCGGGGAACGCGATCGTTTCGAGGTTGCCCGAGTCATCAATCAATACGAGCGCGGTGTCGGACAGAACTACGAAATGCCCACCTCCCAGGCCGATCACTTCGAGAACCGGTTGCGGAAGAATCACGTCCGAGACGATGTCGTCACCCTCGAGGATCAGGAGTCGCGTTCCTGATGCACTCGACCCGGTAACGGCAATGAGCCGTCCCGAGGCGGCCATGCTGATAGGACCGCCGAGGCCCTCGAGCTGTCGATCGAACGTTACGACCGCCGCTTCGGAAACAGTAGCAAGGTGGACGATTCCCCCGCTGGTCAGGGCCAGCACCCAGGTTCCGTCGGACCGGGCAGCAACTTCGCTTTGTCCGAAGCGGAGGCCGTCAGGAAACGGAATGGCCGGCTCGTCGATCGGTCTGCCGAGGCCGTCGAGCCGGACAATCCCCTGGAATCCGTTGGCCACGGCGAGATACTGCCGCCCGTTCCAGGCGATTTCCGGAGCACCGATGCCGGGAATCATCTGCAGCGCAATCTCGCCCAGGGGGCGCTCCGGGTGCGCGACCCAGCCGCCAGCCGGGCCGGCCAAAGCCAACATCCCGAAAAGAATGATCAAACAACGTTTCATCGTCTGTTCGTACGGGAACAGGCAAAGTATCGTCTAAATTTGGAACCTTCAGATTTCGAGCTGTTCGATCCGGCTCGAGAGCGTTCGCGCCTGGTCGTCGATGGCGCGAAGCTTCGTCGAGAGGCGCTCGATCTTTTCGTTCTCGGTCCGGAAGAAGCGGAGGTAGGGCTCGAACGCCTCCCTGACGGCATCGATCGCCCGATCGATCTCGATCTTGCTCTGCCGTTCGAGAGACTCGTGCATCTGTTCACGGAGCCGCTCGATCTTGTCGCGGAACTCGGTCTTTGCCTTGCTCCGCTTGTAGGGAAGAATGAGGAAGCTCGAGACGAGCAGCATCGTCGCCGCGGTGAAGCCGGTGACGTCGACCGCCGCGCTCGTGATCAGAGTCGTGAGATAACCGAGTCCGATCGCCCCGGCACCGAGCCCCAGTGACTGCACCACACCGCGGACGGCGTCGTCGATCACGTGCCGGCTCTCGGTCGCGATGTCGTAGCCCTGCATCCGTCGCTCCGCCTCCGCCTTGATTCTGCTGTAGATCTGGTCACGCGTGTAGACGAACTGCCGGCCCGCGACGTCGGCGATGTCGCCTGGCGCAGTCTCGAACGCGCTCTTCCGATCGAACGTGGCGACCGTCGACTCCCACAGCTTCATGTTCTGTCTGACGAGCCAGTCCACTGCCTCCTGAATCGTCCGGTCGACCGAGCCCTCCCAGTCGTGGAAGACCTGCCGCTGGAACTCTTCGCGGAAGCGCGATGCATCTCTCAGCATCATCAGATGATTGACCCGGATGTATCGATCGAGGAAATCGATGCCACGCTTTTCGAGCTCGTGAATGAGATTGTCGATTCTCGTAATGAACCGCGAGAAGTTGTCTGTCAGATCCGCACGGGCTGCTTCGAGGCGTCCGACGATCTCGTCGATCTTCTTCATGTCCTGCTGAAGAATCGTTCCACGCGACTCGATCATCGACACCTGACGCTCGAGAATCGCGAGGACGGTATCCAGCGGCGCCATCAGCTTCAGCCTCAGCTTTTCCTTTTCGGAGAGCACCCGCAGGATGTAGTCCTCGAGCGCCTCGAAGCGGCTCTGTGTCCATGCACGCGGCCCCTCTTCCCCGAGCTTCGCGGCGAGTGCCGGCTTCGCCGCAACCGGGAAGATCACCGGATCGACGTCGAACAGCGACTTGATGTTCGAGCGGAGATAATCGAGCACTTCATCGACTTCCTGAGGCGTCTTCGAATCGATCTTGTTGACGATGAAGACGATCTTTTTTCGCCATTCGCCGATGTAGGAGAGAAACGCTCTCTCCGACTCGGACAGCGGGCGATCGATCGACGTCACGAAGAGGATCAGATCCGCACGAGGAATGTAGTCCTCGGTGATCTCCTGATGACGCTTGATGATCGAGTTCGTGCCGGGGGTGTCGACGAGGCGGATCGTTTTCAGGAGGTCGACCGGATACGTCTGCTCGATGATCCAGTCGGAGGCCTCCCGGCGCCCCTCCTTTTCGCCCCATCGGAGGATCGAGATCTGATCGTCGACCGGTACCGGGCCTTCCTTTCTCAGCCTTTTTCCGAAGAGCGCGTTGATGAGTGAGGATTTTCCGGCGTTGAACTCACCGACGATCACGATTGTGAAGAGCTCCCCCAGGCCGTCGAGCAGGTCGTTGATCCGGCGCTTTTCCGGCTCCTGCTCGTCCTCGAGAGTCTCGCGGAGCGACACGAGAAGCTCGCGCTCCTCGTCGAGCAGCTTCCGTGTTTCCCCCGAAACGACATTCTCGAGTTGTTCGGCCATGTTTGGGCGTCAGTCGCCGGTCTCCAGGTTCAACCCCCGTACCACGAAAGTATCGATCATTTCTTCGGACGCACCCCATCCGGTCCTCACCGTCGAACCATCGATCACGATTTCCAGAAAGGGCTCGCTGCCGCTCAGCGCCGCTTCGAGCGCTTCTGCGAATTCTCGCGCTTCGTCCTGATCCTCCCACCGCGTATCCGCAATCACCGTGAGCTTCAAGCCGTCTTCGATGACCGCGAAACGGTCGCCACGCCATCCCGCCGCCGCGCCGGCCCCGACCAGAAGCGCCCAGTGAAACTCGCCGAACGTCGACTCCACGAGCGCTCCGTCGACACCAGGCAGATCGACGGCGACCGGCGGTGGCTCGTCGTGATGCAGAAGCTGCGAGGTCGATAGCGGCGGTGCCGCGTAAAGGCTGTCGATCGCAGACCAGCCACCGTCCTCGTAGGCCTTCGCCATCACTTCCAGTCCCCGGGCATAAGGAAAAATCATCGTTTCAATGAAGTAATCGGGAACGTCGTCGAGACCGAGAGCCGCCGCTGCAGGCCCGAGCGTCCCCATCATTTTCAAAAGCTCGTCGTTGGACACGATCTGATCGATGTCGGCAACCGATCCGAGCATCACGAGCATCGCCTCCCCCTCCAGCAGAGCGTGATATGCAAGGCTCGAATCCCAGTCGTCCCCACGGGATTCCAGAATCGTCCCGGCGTCGTAGCGCTGATCCTGAAGCGCGTGGACGAGCTCGTGAACGATCACAACATCTTCCATCCCGGCCAGCTCCACGAGCGGTCCGCCGGCACCTTCGACCGAGTAGAACCGGCGAATCGCCGGATCGTAGAAGGCGAGCACCTGTCCCTGGTAGAGCTCGAGAAGGGCGTTGATCGGATCATCCGTTCCTTCCCCGATCAGGTGCAGCGCCGCGAGAACGCGAGCATATTGATCGGAATCAACCGGTAACTGCTCAGCCACCATCGCCCGCAAACGCTCACGCAGCTCGTTCTCGTCAATCTCGAAGCCGATCACCGGCTCGGTGAACTCGAGTCCGCGAATGCGCTCGACGGTTTCCATCTGTTTCGACACGTCGAGCTTCGGCTCGATTGCCTCGAGACTCGGAGACAAAAACTGGAGGAGGCCCAGTATCGCTGCGAAAAAGCTCGCCTTCATCATCGCCATCTTATTCGGTTGCGTCTCGAAGGCGCGGCAAGCCCCTCCTCCGACAGTCGGGGCATTCTCTACTCTTCACTCTTTTCTCTCCTTTTCACTATCCTTCGCGGATGCAGTCGAAACGGCTTCTCGAGATCATCGCGTCGTTCCCGGGCAAACGAATCCTCGTCTATGGGGATCTCGTCGCCGATCGTTTCGTCTATGGCACTCCGAAACGGATTTCTCGAGAGGCTCCGGTGCTCATTCTGCGCGAAGACAGGATCGAGACGGTCCCCGGCGGAGGTGCGAACGCGGTCGCGAACATCGCTTCGCTCGGGGGCGTGCCGGTTCCCGTCTCGATCGTCGGCGCGGACGAAGCGGGAGGAGCCATCGTCGCGAGCCTCGAGGCCGCCGGAGCGGACTGCCGCCATATCGCCCGGTCGAAAAGTTCTCCGACTCCGACCAAAACGCGGATCCTCGCAGGCATGCCACACTCGGCGAGACAGCAGATCGTCCGGATCGATCGCGAGGAGCGCCTCCATCCCGATGACACCGAACGACGTACGCTCCGGAGATCGCTCGAATCGGAGATCGAACGAGCCGACGCCTGCCTGATCTCCGATTACGGATACGGCGTCATTGCGAGTCAGGACGTTTCTCTGCTGACTTCCGGGGGGAGACCGTCGACGCTCGACTCGCGCCACGCCCTCCTCGAATACCGGGGCGTGACCGCCGCGACGCCCAACGAGGAGGAAGCGATCGCAGCTTCCGGACGGCCAGAGCTCGCAACCGACCCCGAAGTGCTGCGAACCGCCGGCAGCGAGCTCCGCGCGACGCTCGAGGCGGAGGCGCTTCTGATCACGCGAGGAAGCGCGGGAATGGCGCTCTTCACCGGCGCCGGCGACGATCCGCAGTTGTTTCCCGTCTGGGGCACCGAGGAAATCGTCGATGTCACCGGAGCGGGTGACACGGTCATCGCGGCATTCACTCTCGCTCTCGCCTCCGGCGCCTCCTTCGCTGAAGCTGCGCAGATCGCCAACTACGCGGGCGGCATCGTGGTCATGAAGAGGGGTACGGCCGTCGTGACCACCCGCGAGCTCACTGCGGCGATCAGCTCAGACAAGTAGGGATCAGGGATCCCTGTCACTTCGGAAACGGGAGATTCCAGAGGAACTTCTCGAGCCACAACATCGGAGGATCGGGAACTTCGTCCTCGGCTTCCTCGAGGCTGTCGACGCTTTGCCTGATCCGTGCGAGCTCTCCCTGATCGATCCAGAATCCCCTGCACTTTTCGCAGTAGTCGAGAATGATGTTCGAAAGAATGTTGAACTCGACTTTCACCATCTCGGTCCCGGGATCGGCGGGACACTCCCGTTTTCCCTGCGTGTCCTGATGCTCCAGCGAGTCGAGATCGACCGTCGAGAACTCCAGATCACCGCTGGACGGCTCAGCGAGCCTGTTGAGCTCGCCTCGCTCGAGGTACATCCCGTCGTCGGCCGGACAGACGTGGACGTTCACTCCATCGATTTCGCGAATCACCAGCACGGACGAGTCAATCGGGCATCTCATGTCGCTCACCAATGAATATTACATGCCTGACTGCCGGAACTGTGAACATTGAATGGACCCGTGGGCTAGAATCGGGGCGTGCAGACCTACCTCGATCTGATCGCAACGATTCTGGCCCGGGGAATCGAGAAGTCCGACCGAACGGGCATCGGAACGCGAAGCATCTTCGGCCATCAGATGCGATTCGACCTCGCCCGGGGTTACCCGCTTCTGACCACGAAGAAGATGCACACCCGCTCGATCATCCACGAGCTGCTCTGGTTCCTCAGGGGCGAGACCAACATCGCCTACCTCCGGGAACACGGCGTGACCATCTGGGATGAATGGGCAGACGAAAAGGGAGAGCTCGGGCCGGTGTACGGGGCGCAGTGGCGGAACTGGCGGGGTCACGATGGGGAGCCGATCGATCAGATCGAGCAAGTCATCGAAGGGATTCGCAAAAATCCGGACTCGCGGCGGCTCATCGTCAGCGCCTGGAATGTCGCGGAAATCGACCGGATGGCGCTCCCCCCCTGCCATACGCTCTTCCAGTTCTATGTGGCCGGCGGAAAGCTCTCCTGCCAGCTCTATCAGCGTAGCGCCGACGTTTTCCTCGGAGTCCCGTTCAACATCGCCTCATACGCCCTGCTGACGCACATGATCGCGCAGGTCTGCGACCTCGAGCCCGGCGAATTCATTCATTCCCTCGGAGATGCTCATCTCTACACGAATCACCTCGAGCAGGCGCGCCTCCAGCTCACTCGGGAACCACGTCCGCTTCCTCGTCTCGAGCTGAACCCGGACGTTCGCTCGATCTCCGACTTCACCTTCGACGACATCACCATCCACGATTACGACCCGCACCCGGCGATCCGCGCCGCGATTGCAGTCTGATGACATCGAAGCGGCGGATATCGCTGATCGCTGCGGTCTCCGAGAACGGAGTGATCGGACGCGACAACCAGCTTCCATGGCGCCTTTCCGATGATTTCAGACACTTCAAGCGGACGACTCTGGGGCATTGTCTGATCATGGGCCGCAAGACGTTCGAGTCGATCGGAATGAAGGCTCTGAAGGGTCGCAGGAACGTGATCGTCACGAGCCGCGATTCGCTCGACGCCGAAGGTGAGATCGTTCTCGCCGGATCGCTCGAGGAAGCAACCGAGAAGTGCCGCGAATGCGAGGAAATCTTCATCGGTGGAGGGGAAGGCATCTTCACCGAGTCTCTTCCCGTCGCCGATCGTCTCGTTCTCACCCGCGTCCACGCGAACGTGGATGGGGACACGCGGTTTCCGGAGGTCGATTTCAGCCAGTGGACGCTCGTATCGAGCGAACGCCACGAACAGGACGATCGGAACGACCACGCGTTCACGATCGAGGTATGGGAGAGAGGGCAGGAGTCAGGAGCCAGGATTCAGGATTCAGGATTCAGGAACCAGGAACCAGGAGCCAGGAGCCAGGAGTGAAGCACTCGTCATTCTGAGCCCGGCGGAGCGCGGGCGAAGAATCTGGGCGGCGGCTCGTGATTCACCGCTGCCGCTCACTCGTCACTTTCTTTCATGAGCCTGCCCCCAGGTCCTCCGTCGCTGCGCTCCTCAGGATGAACCGGCAGTCCGGTGGGCACTCCGCTTGGGCTGATGTCCCACCCTGCAAGGTCCCTCGCTTGCCCGCCCGACCGCCCGCTCGGGATGACGTCTGTTTGAGTACGCGAGTGCGGTTGTACTCACGGGTGTCATTTGCGACTCACCGGCGCGTTGCGTCGGTCAATCGCTCAGGATGACGAGCGCTTGGATGTGGCGAGAGCAAACGACTCTTCACTCTTCTTTCACTCTTCACTCTTCACTCTTCTGGATCCTGGATCCTGAATCCTGTCTCCTGGCTCACGACCGGATGGCGAGAATCTCCCCGAGGGCGGCGAAGGCATCGGTCCAGCGTTTCGATTCGGCATCGCCCTCGTTCGCGGACGCTGAGCGTTCCGCGAACTCTTCCTTGTCGATGTGATCCCAGGTGGTCTGCGCCGTCCAGAGGTCGACTTCGAACGGAAGAGCCCGCGCGCACTCCACCAGGCGGGAAAGCTCGCGCAGCGACTCGAGCGAGCGATCCCGGGAGAGGGCGTGACAGGCGTGGACGATCCGCCGCTGAAGAGGGAAGATGAGGACGTCGCGGTCGAGGTGCATCGAACCGCTCGAGGCTTCTCTCACCAGACTGGCGAGACGATCGGGGTCGGGCTGCTCGGAAAGAATTTCGTCTCGCACCTGCATCGTGAGACCGAGCTCGGCCGCGATCCGCATACTTCGGGGAAACGCGATGCCGAGCCGGGCGTGATGCTGAATCAGCGGGACGTAGCGATCATAGAGATCGCTCCAGGTCGACGAGATTTCCGCGAGCTCGTTCTCCTGAATCTCCGCCAGGATGCGTCTCTGGTCGTCACTGAAGAGGGAACGAATCGAGAGGGGTTTCGTGCTTTCGAGCTCATCGATTCCCCTCAGAACCGACATGAAATCGAGCTCGTCGAAGCTCGGAATCAGCCGGGAGAGCGTCTTCTCGAAACCGTTACCTGCGGGAGCAAGAGCCCCGGAAAGGCTCAGATCCCCGAGATAGAGGACGATCATCTCGAATGCTTCGGTTTCGAGCGTGATCAGCGATGTCACCGTGATCTCGCCATGCATGAGCTCCGCGCGTCCTGCCGTACGCCGCGTGAAATTGCGACTCTGAATGCGGTAGCAATAAACCTCCGACTCCTGCTCCACGGCATCGAAAACCGCGCTCACGGCACAATGGGCCGCGACGTCGCGCAGCCCGATGACACCGGGCTCGACGTCGGCTTTCCAGATCTCGGATCCATCTCCGCGCGCCGGAAGGTTGCTGCCGGCTTTCGACAGAAGCCCGAGAAACTCGCTCTCGAGATCCGATCCGGTCAGGCTCTGCGCGAGCTGAATGGCCCTCGCCGCATACCGGAGGATCTGCAGGGTCTCGATCCCCGAGAGGTCGTTGAAGAACCAGCCGCAGCTCGTGTACATCAGCAGGGAGTGGCGCTGCATCTCGAGCAGTTGCAGCGCGCGAACGGCTTCGCCCCGTTCAGGCGTGCGATTCATTTCCCGTTCGAGCCAGCCCAGTACGTTCTCTTCGTTCCTGTCGAGGATGACCTCGATGTAGCGATCGCGCGATTCCCACGGGTTCTCGAAGAGTGGTCCGCTCCCCGATTCGAAAACTTCGGCAAGCTTGTCCCGGAGCCAGTCGAGCGCGTTCCGAAGACCCGTCCGCCAGAGTTGGTGCCAGCCCGCCTCTCCACCGGTGTGGCAGCCGCAGTCGGATCTCCAGCGCTCGACACCGTGGGCACAGCTCCACGAACTGTTCTCCCGAATGCGAGCCTCGTGCTCCGGTGGGTGCTCTCGAAGAAACTGACCGTACACGGTGATGTCGGCCTCGGGGATCTCGTCGAACTTCTCGAGCGTCCAGGCCAGAGCCATGTCACCGTGGCGGTGATGATGACCGTAGGATTCACCATCCGTTGCGATGTGGCTCAGGCAGAACTCCTCGGAAGAGGCGAGGCACCGAGCGGAAAGGCTCGTGATGAAATTTTCGCCTCTGTCGAGAAGACGGTCGAAAGCAACGGAGCGGGAGAGAGGACCGTCATAAAAGAAAACGCCGATCGACCGGCCCGACGGAAGCGGAACCGCATAGCCCCGCGTCGTGTCGACTGGTGCGGTGCCGAGCTCCTTCCACTCCGACGTCCCGTCCGCGCGAACGGCTTCAGCCTGGGACGGAGCCAGAATCGTGAAACGAATGCCGTGATCGAGAAGAAGTTCGAGCGTCTCCGTATCCACGGCCGTCTCCGGCAGCCAGATGCCCTCGGGCTCCCGCCCGAAGCGATGCCGGAAGTCGGCAATGCCCCAGCGAATCTGTGTGATGCGATCGCGCCGGCTCGCGAGCGGCATGATCATGTGGTTGTAGCACTGCGCGATCGCCGGCCCTTCGCCTCCGAAGCGCTCACGCGACGTCGAGTCGGCCTCGACGATCCGCGCGTAGGTATCCGGGGCGTGCTCTTCGAGCCAGCTGAAAAGCGTCGGACCGAAGTTGAAGCTGATCCGCTCGTAGTTGTTGACGATCCGGCGGATGGTTCCATCTTCGTCGAGGAGCCGCGCCGCGCCGTTCGGCCGGTAGCATTCCGACGTAATCCGCTCGTTCCAGTCGTGGTATGGCCAGGCGGATTCTTCGGTTTCGACGGCTTCGAGCCAGGGGTTCTCCCGCGGGGGCTGGTAGAAATGGCCGTGTATCGTGACGTAGCGCTTCACGCGGGAGACGATACCTGAGACCGGCGCGAGAGGCGAGGGGTGGAAAAAGCAGGGATCAGGGATCAGGAAAAGCGCGGGCAGGATGGAACGGAGAAACGTAAACATACCCAGTGAAGCGCTGGCCCCGACGTCCCGCTTTCCTGATCCCTGCTTTTCCCCTGATCCCTGGCCCCTGTTCCCTAAGCCCTGCTTTTTTCCCTGATCCCTGATCCCTGATCCCTGATCCCTGCTTCTGATCCCTGATCAGGGTCACATCTCGACCTCGGTGAGAAACTTCGGCGCCTGCCTCGCTCTGGTCGCCTGCTCGAACGCGTACGCGATCCCCAGCAGCTTCGGCTCGCTCCACGCCTCTCCGAAAAAAGAAACGCCCACCGGAAGCCCGTGAACAAACCCGAGCGGAACCGTGATATGCGGATAACCGGAAACGGCCGAAGGCTGCGAATAGCCTCCGATGTAATGATCCCCGTTGACGAGGTCGGTCGGCCAGGCAGGTGCGAGCGTCGGCGCGATGATCGCGTCCAGATTGTCGGTCGCAATCGTCTCGTCGATTCCCTCGCGACGGGAAAGATCGTGATTCTTTTTCAAAGCCGACGTGTAGGCCGCATCGGTCAGAGGCCCTTTCGCATTCGCGAGCTCGAAGATCTCTTGTCCGAAGTACGGCATCATCCGATCCTCGTTCGCCTCGTTGAACTCGATCAGGTCGGCGAGCGTTCTCGATTTCACTCGCTCCGGCATCTCCGCGAGATAAGTCTCCAGACCCGCCTTGAACTCGTAGAGGAGGACCGTGTACTCCGACTCTCCGTACTCGCCGCTCGTATCGAGCTCGACCGGATCGACGATCTCGGCCCCGAGCTTCTTCATCACTTCGATGGCTTCGTCCATGAGTGCATCCACATCAGGATCGAAACCGAATTCCTCCCGAACCACACCGATCCTCTTTCCTTTCATCGAATCCGGATCGAGAAACGACGTGTAATCGCTCTTCGAATGCCCAGCACCCTCGGTCGTCTCTTCGTCACGCGCATCGCGTCCCGTGAGCGCTCCCAGAAGAATCGCAGCGTCCTCGACGGTCCGCGCCATCGGACCTGCCGTATCCTGGCTGTGAGCGATCGGGATGATGCCGGAACGCGACCAGAGCCCGAGGGTCGGCTTGACGCCGACGATCCCATTCGCGCTCGAGGGGCAGACGACCGAGCCATCGGTCTCGGTGCCGATCGCGATCGTGACGAGATTCGCCGACACCGCCGCGGCGCTTCCGGAGCTCGAGCCGCACGGATTGCGAGAAAGCACGTACGGATTGCGTGTCTGCCCTCCGCGACTCGACCACCCCGACGTCGAGCGCGTCGAACGGAAGTTCGCCCATTCCGAAAGGTTGGCCTTGCCCAGGAGGACGGCTCCCGCCTCGCGCAGCTTTCCGACGATGAACGCGTCCTGTTTCGCGTAGTTGCCTTCCAGCGCCAGCGATCCTGCCGTCGTCATCATCCGGTCCGCCGTATCGATGTTGTCCTTGATGACGATCGGAATGCCATGCAGAGGGCCGCGAACCCTCCCCGCCTTCCGCTCGGCGTCCCGCTCACGAGCGATCTTCAGCGCGTCGGGGTTGAGCTCGATGATCGAGTTGAGACTCGGACCCCGCCGTGCCAGCTGTTCCCGGAAGGAGGGGTTGCCGGGTCCATCGATCGACTCGATCCTGACCAGGTAGATCTTGACCAGCTCCTCGGAGGTCAGTCGTCCCGATTCCATCGCCTCCTGGAGACTCGCGATCGTCGCCTCCTCGATCGGAAAAGACCCTTGGTCCTGCGCGATCACCGGCGCAACGAGAAGAGCTCCGAGCACCACGGTTACGGCTATGTTCATCGTTCGCTGCATTTCAACCTCCAGAATGGGACTGTAACGACGCCACCGCGCCCGCTTCCTGCGGGAAAGCATACAGTCGAACAGGTGAGGCTCCACGGCACGCGCTCGACAATGTAGTTCAACCTCTCACGGAACCGAGTCGCTCGCTTCCTCGCGCGATTCCTCCGATAATCGGGCAGATGAAAATTCTCGTCGTCACCGGAGACCACTTCGCGCCCGATCCCGAAAAGAGGGGAAACCAGTTCAACGAAGAAGACATGGTGACCCACCAGGCGATGGTCGATGCCCTGAAAAGCTTTTCCGACCTCGAGGTGGAAGTCCTCAACGATCACAGTGGCTTCCTCGATCGCCTTCGCGAGCACCCGCCCGACCTGATGGTCAATTTCTGCGATACCGGCTACAAGAACGACATCCGGCTCGAGCTTCACGTTCCCGCCTACGCCGAGCTTCTCGGTGTTCCGTACACCGGATCGCCCCCTGCGGCGATCGTCACCTGCTACGACAAGGCAGTCGTCCGAATGATGGCCGATTCGCTCGGGATTGCCGTCCCGCGCGAAAGCTTCCATCGCGCGGGTGAAGAAATCGACGTCGACTCGATCATCTATCCGTCGCTGATCAAGCCCAACAAAGCCGATGGAAGTCTCGGGATCACGAAAGATGCCGTCGTGAGATCCGCCACGGAAGCGCGCCAGTATCTCGAGTGGCTGACCGCGGCTCTGCCGGACCGCGACATTCTGATTCAGGAGTATCTTCCGGGCCCCGAATACGGCCTCGGTGTGATCGGAAACGCCACCGACATCCGCTTCCTGCCGGTACTCGAGGTCGACTTCTCCCGGCTCCCGGAAGGGCTGAACCCGATTCTCTCGTACGAATCGAAAGCTCATCCCGATTCGCCCTACTGGACCGACATCGGATTCAAACCGGCGTCCTTGCCGGAGGATGAAACGCGGGAGATCGTCGAGTCAGCCCGCAAACTTTTCGGGCGGCTCAGCCTGCGGGACTACGCCCGGTTCGACTGGCGACGGTCGGCCGATGGCCGGATCCGCCTCATGGAGGTCAATCCGAATCCCGCTTGGGCGAACGACGGCAAGCTCGCCTACATGGCGGGAATGGCGAACATCGAGTACCGCGACATGCTTCGAATGATCATCGACGCGGCGGTGAAAAGGTCCACGTCGTAGAATTGAGTCGTGGCAGAAGAACCCGAAGAGAACAGCATCGACCGGATCATCGCGCTCTACAAGAGGGACGTCGACCTTTCTCTCCTCAGGGAGTACCTGAAGAAGACCCCTACGGAAAGGCTCCTCGCCCTCCAGGAGCTTCAGCGTTTCGCCGAGGAGCTTCGGAGAGCCGGCGAAGCGGCGCGGGACAAAAAGTGAACGAGTTCGCGTCGCTGATGCACGTCTTCGAGAGCTGCGACGAGCGCCTCGAGGTTCTTCACATGAGGTTCGCAAGCTACAGAAAATGCCGTGGAATCGCGACGACGTGCGATCTCTCCTTCACGAGCATGTCGTTCTCGAACGCCTCGAGGTCACACGAGAACTGAAAATTCTCCGCCGTCACCGAGAGTCGCGACCGGCTCACGATCCGAATCTTCCATCCGTCCCGTTCGAACTGCGTGCGCTGAAAGATCTCGGTCTGCGCCGACAAAGGATCGTTCTCGATGATCCGGTAACGTTTCATCATCTGGTGCCCGACGGTCATGTCTATGTCGTCGATTCGCGCGAGCGCGGCGCCGTCGAGCTCGCCCCCGTCGCTCTTGAGCGTGTAGATCACCTCGTTGGTCGAGAGATCGACCTCGATCGTCCGTCTCATCGGAAGGTGAACGAGCTTTCGTGCCGCGTTTCCCGGAGCCGAGGCCGGCGGTTCGAAGTGCGGAAGCTTCTCGTCGTCCGGATCCGGCGGGCGCGACGGAAGGCTGAGGGAGCTCCCGGCGGTACGGACGGTGAGGATGACCGGGCTCGGGGGCGGCCAGATGATCGGCCAGTACGAGGTCGACAGTGCGAGTCGGATTCGATGACCTTCGGGAAACGAATGCGCCGTGTCGTTGAGCTTGAGCCGCACCCTCTCCCATTTGCCAGGCTCCAGCAGCTCCGGCTGGTCGTGCCCCTCGCGGTGAGTGAGATTGAGAATGCCATAGCTGACCCGGAGCGAGCTTCCGTCCGGAGCGACGTCACACAGGCGGGCAACGAGAAACGCGACCGGTTGATCGACGGAAACCTCGAGCACGACCTCGGGAGCCCCGAGAATCTCGATCTCATTCTCGAGCACATCGGAGTCGAACAGCAGAGACCCGCCGTCGTCCGGACGCTGATCTCTCGCCATCTCGCCGTCGGCGCCGAACGCACACCATTCCCCGGATCGGAGTCCGGTCGTCGCCGGGGATGAAAATGAAAGCTCGCAGGACTGCTGCTCCTCGCGATCGAGAAATCCGACTCCGAGGTGGTAGACGAGCGGTTCGATGCGCGGGCTCGGCCACTCCTTCTCCGCGACCCATCTTCCCGGCCAGATGGCGTATTGCGGCATCGGTACGACGCTCTCCTGCATCCACACGCGGAACATCGGTTCGTCCATGATTCCGTTGCTGACTCCACGAAGCCAGCGGTCCCACCATCGAAGCGCTTCCTGGAGGAAGCCGATCGCAGGACCGGGTACTCCATCGTGCGGAAAAGCATGTGCCCACGGACCGATCAATCCTTTCCGCGGGACTTTCAAACCCTCGAGCAAGCGGGGAATCGCATTGCTGTATCCATCGGCCCAGCCACCGACCGCGTAGACCGGAACCCGGATCGCGTCGAAAACTTCGCACACCGAGCCGTGCCGCCAGAACTCGTCGCGAAGCGGATGTCGCATCCAGCGGGCTGCGAAGAACTCCAGGTGCTCGAGCCTCTCGTGCCACATCGCGCGCCACTGATCCTCGCCGACGATCTCCGGGTCCGGAGGGTAGGCGCCGTACATCGTCAGGATCGAGCCCCACTGCATGTTCTCGTTGAGAAGGCATCCTCCCATGTAGTGAGCGTCGTCCGCATAGCGGTCGTCGGTCGAACAGAGCGTGATGATCGCTTTGAGTGGTTCCGGGTCGAGCGCCGCCACCTGAAGCGAGTTGAACCCACCCCAGGAGATCCCCATCATGCCGACGTTTCCATCGCACCACGGCTGCTTCGCAATCCAGTGAATGACCTCGACGCCGTCGTCCAGCTCCGCCTGCGAGTACTCGTCACGAAGAATCCCGCCGGAATCGCCCGACCCTCGAACGTCGACCCGCACACTCCCGTAGCCGTTGAGCGCGAAGTAACGATGAATCGGCTCGTCGCGGAATCGCATGAGATCGCGTTTTCGATACGGGATGTACTCGAGGATGCACGGAGCCGGCTCCTTTCGCGCCGTCCTGGGGAGAAAGATTCGCGCGGCGAGCTTGACGCCATCGCGCATGGGAATGAAGACGTTCTCGATCTCTTCGATCGTGTCGAGATCGTAGCTCAAGCAGGCTCACCCGCCTGCAGATTCTTTTTCTTCCTTCGCCGGCCCGGCGTCAGCTGCTGGGTCGACCAAAAGCTGAGGGCCAGCTTGTCTCGAGCCTCCTTCAGCACATCGAGATCCCAGCCGTTCACGATCGCGAGCCGGAAGCCGCCGGGCGGCATCGAGTGGAGCACCGGATCCTTATCTTCGTGAAAGGTGACCTGGACACTCGTCACTTCGCTCATTCCCTTCACTTCCGAAACGATCTTGGGATCGGGATGCCGGTACTGAATGCCATGCGCTCCGAAGAGCACCACGCTGTAGCCGGTCCTGCGGTCGGTTCGGTAGTTCCAGGTTCCGTCGGTGTAAAGCCCGATGACGGCCTCGACCCAGCCCGGCCCGTAGAGATCCGGCCATTGATCCGCGAAGCGGAGATGGCATTCGATGATTCCGTCCCCGATCGTCTCGAGATTGATCATCCCCGTGTAGCCGGCGAGGTTGTTTCTGATCCACTCCGTGAAGTAGGCGACCAGAGATTCGCGGTCACCCTTCTCGACGACCCAGTAATCGAACATGCCGCCGCCGATCGGGATCCCGGTCGTATGCCGCCACCATTTCGGCTCGCCATCGACGACGGCCACGTCGGTCGAGACGTGATCTCCTTCGAGCAGTTCCGACCACATGTGTCCCGGCCTCAGGGCTCGTCTGTACTCCGCCTCCGAGCGGAGGACCCTTGAGCCAGCTCCCATCCCCCGCATGTTGTAGATCGGCTTGGAAAACACAGGATAATGATCCGGATCGATACCATGAGGAGCGCAGCGCAAACCCTGCGACTCGGCGATCGAGAGCTTGTTGTACACCCACTTGAACTCGGGGTACCAGATGTACGCATCACCGTCCTCGGTGGGCACATTGACGTCCTCGGGACAGGGTACGCCCTCGAAGTACTGCATTCTCCATGGATCAGCTTCGCATACAGGCATTCGACAAATCCTCCTCGCTTCATCCCCTGCGCCGAATGTACCAGACCGCGGGGAGGCCTCCGTCGCTGATCCCGCGTTCCCCCATCCCCGACCCTGCTCCTGCCCGCTTACTCCCATGTATCATTCGTCAGACATGAAGCCTCGCATCCTCGTCACCAACGACGACGGAATCTACAGCGACGGTCTCCGCCGGCTCGCCGAAGCCCACCGCGAGGTCGGAGACGTCGTCGTGGTCGCGCCGGACCGCGAACAGAGCGCGGCCTCGCATGCGCTCACACTCAACCGGCCCCTGCGGATCCTCGAAATCGATGACAATCAGTGGATCGTGGACGGCACCCCGACCGACTGCGTGAACCTCGCGGTGCTGCAGATTCTTCGGAGCGCACCCCCCGATCTCGTCGTCTCCGGAATCAATTTCGGCCCGAACCTCGGAGACGACGTCACGTACTCCGGAACCATCTCCGCGGCATTCGAGGCCTCCCTGCTGGGGATTCCCTCGATCGCATTCTCCGCGCTCGTTGGCGAGCATTTCTCGTTCGAAAATCACGCCGGCTTCGCAGCCCGGCTCAGCCGCGTCGTTCTCGAGCGAAAGATCGATCGGTCGATCATTCTGAACGTGAACTTTCCGGTCGAGCGGGCACACGGAGTACGGCTCACGAGACTCGGAAAACGGAGCTACGCGGAAGGTGTGATCGAGCGGCTCGATCCCCGCGGTCGGAAGTACTACTGGATTGGCGGCGACCAGCCCACCTGGGAGGACGACCCTGAAAGCGACTACGCCGCAGTCGCCGCCGGTTACGTCTCGATCACTCCCCTCCACCTCGATCTCACGCACCATCAGGCCATCCGGGACCTTCAGTATCTTCCGGAGGAGCTTGCCGGCGAGGCGCTTCGTGCCTGATCCAACCCTGACGCGTAACTATCGCAGGCTGAGAGAAACGATGGTCCGGCGTCATGTCGAGGATCGTGGAGTTCGCGATCGACGTGTGCTCGAGGCGATGCTGAAGATACCGAGGCACGAGTTCGTGCCGGAATCGATGGTTCAGAAGGCCTACGGCGGCTCGGCGCTTCCGATCGGCCACGGTCAGACGATCTCCCAGCCTTACATCGTCGGGCGGATGATCGAGCTCCTCAATCTCGATGGAAGCGAAAAAGTACTGGAGATCGGGACGGGAACCGGCTACCAGGCGGCGGTGCTGTCCCAGGTAGCCGCCCGCGTCTTCTCCATCGAGAAGATCAACGCGCTCGCGCTCACTGCCGTCGAGGTCATCGGCAATCTCGGGATTCAGAACGTCAGCATCAAGACATTCGACGGTACTTACGGCTGGTCGGATCAGGCTCCGTTCGATCGAATCATCGTGGCGGCGGCGGCGCCGGAAGTGCCAAAACCACTGGTGGGTCAGCTCTCGCGAGCCGGCTGTCTCCTCATCCCGATCGGACCTCACGGATCACAACGGCTCGCTCGCGTCACCCGGACCGGAACGACGATCCAGATCGAGGACGTGGAAACCGCCGAGTTCGTACCGCTGGTCGGTCGATTCGGCTGGAAAGGTTGAGCGGTCTGTGGTTTGCTTGAGGCGGTACGAAAGGCGACCTTAATGAAAGAGCTCAGATTGATCAGAGTGCACGGTAAAGTCCAGGGAGTCGGTTTCCGGTTCTTTGCGACACGCGTCGCCCGAAGGCTCGAGTTGAAAGGCTGGATCAAGAACCAGCGGGACGGAACCGTCGATGCCGTCGTCGAGGGAGAGAGCGCGCGAATCGACGAATGGCTCGAGGAGATTCGCGAAGGCCCCCGCTTTGCCGAGGTCACCAGGATCGAGCAGAAAAAAGAGAAGTACCGGGGAACCTTCGGTGAGTTCGACGTCAAATTCTGACCATCTTCGACGGCTGATCCGGGATGTCCCCGATTTCCCCTCGCCCGGAATCCTTTTCAGGGACATCACCCCTCTTCTCGCGTCTCCAGAAGCGTTCGCCTCGGCGCTCGACGCGATGACCCTGCCCTGGAAGTCTCACTCGATCGATCTCGTCGCAGCCATCGAGTCCCGCGGATTCATTTTCGGCGCCGGGATCGCCGAACGGATGGGGTGCGCGTTCGTACCGGTGCGCAAACCGGGCAAGCTCCCGTTTTCGACGATCTCCTACGAGTACGACCTGGAGTACGGCACCGACACGCTTCAGATCCACGCCGACGCGGTGAGTGCAGGGGCGCGGGCTCTGATCGTCGATGACCTCGTGGCCACGGGGGGTACCGCCCACGCGGCAATGAACCTGTTGAAAGAGGTCGGCGCTGATGTCGTCGGACTCTCGGTTCTGATCGAGCTCGAGAGTCTCGGCGCCCGAAGACGGCTCGAGGGTCTGGAACTTCGCTCCGTGATCCGCTACAGTTGACGCACAGACTCTCGCAGGAGTCCAGTCATGAGCGGAAAAGTCCGCACCCTCATCGAGAAACAGACAGTCATCACGGTCGAGCCCGACGCCTCGGTTCGGGAGGCTGTGCGCCTGATGACGGAAAACGATATCGGCGCGGTGGCCGTGAGCTCCGGAGACAGCCTCGCTGGAATCTTCACCGAACGGGATCTCATGGTTCGCGTGATCGATGCCGAGCTCGATCCTGAAACCACCCCCGTCGGCAAGGTGATGACGACCAACATCGTCGCCATCGGGCCTGATGACAACTTCGAAGACTGCGTCATCACGATGAAGCTCAAGGGGTTTCGTCACATGCCCGTGCTCGACGGAGATCGGTTGATCGGCATGCTCTCGTTCCGGGATCTTCTCCAGGCCGATCTCGAACGGATCCGGGATCGCGCCGATGTTCTCGCCCGCCTGGTCCGGCTCGATCCGATCTACGACGCTTAGAGGCAGTTGTCGGTGGCCGGTTGCCAGTTGCCGGTTGCCGGATTGATCTCGCCACCATCCAAACACTCGTCATCCTGAGCCGCCGAAGGACGGCGAAGGATCTTCGCGGAGGATCCGAGCCTTCGGCATTCTGCCGCCCGCTGAAGCGGGCTCCACACGATTTTGGGGAGAGCTTCTATCCCCCGGCTGGAAGCCGGGGGCTAAAACCTTTCGCCCGCTTGCGCGGGCTGACCGATGACGATGTTCTCGTCGACATCAACACTCCAGGACGGTCAGCGTTCTTTCGCCCGCTGAAGCGGGCTGATCGGAAATGCACGTTTTCGAGCCCGCGGAGCGGGCGACAGAACGATACGCGAGGGGCAGATCGTCTCCAACTCGCTGAATAGACGAAGCCAGCCAAGCCGCCGAAAGGCGGCGGCAGATCTTAGCCTCCGGCTTCAGCCGGGGGCTAGAGGCGACCCCTCTCAACGTCGAGCCCGCTTCAGCGGGCGACAGAATCGATCCCGACTTCGAGCACCATCCAACCGGCAACGGGCCGGCAACTGGCAACCGACAACCGTTTTTTCAGCTGCTCATCGAGTTCAGGAACTCCGCGTTGCTCGCCGTCTTGTCGAGCTTGTCGACGAGCAGCTCCATCGACTCGACGGTCGACAGCGGACTGAAGACTTTGCGCAATACCCAGATACGGTTGAGCTCTCCCTTTTCGAGAAGCAGCTCTTCCTTTCGCGTTCCCGACTTGTTGATGTCGATGGCAGGAAAAACACGCTTCTCGACCAGCTTCCGGTCGAGATGAACTTCCATGTTGCCGGTTCCCTTGAACTCCTCGAAGATGACGTCGTCCATTCTCGAACCCGTGTCGATCAGAGCGGTCGCGATGATCGTGAGCGAGCCCCCTTCTTCGACATTCCTGGCCGCACCGAAGAAGCGTTTCGGCCTTTGAAGCGCATTCGAATCGACACCGCCCGAGAGCACCTTCCCGGAAGGTGGGACGACGGTGTTGTAAGCCCGTGCGAGACGGGTGATCGAGTCGAGCAGAATGACGACATCGCGCTTGTGCTCGACCAGGCGTTTTGCCTTTTCGATGACCATCTCGGCAACCTGGACGTGTCTGGCTGCCGGCTCGTCGAACGTCGATGAGATCACTTCCCCTTTGACCGATCGCTGCATGTCGGTGACTTCCTCGGGACGCTCGTCGATCAGCAGAACGATCAGCGAGATCTCGGGATGATTCGTCGTGATCGAGTTGGCGATCGACTGCAGCAGCATCGTTTTGCCGGTTCTCGGGGGCGCAACGATCAGACCGCGCTGCCCTTTTCCGATCGGTGCGACGAGATCCAGTACCCGCGAAGAGATGTTGCCTTCGACCTCGAGCCGGACCCTTCCCTCCGGATACAGAGGGGTGAGGTTGTCGAACAGCGTCTTTTCCCGAGCGGCCTCAGGCTGCTCGAAATTGACCGCCTCCACCTTGATCAGCGCGAAGTAGCGCTCGCCGTCCTTCGGCGGCCGCACCTGGCCCGAAACCGTATCACCCGTCCGCAGATCGAATCGCCGGATCTGCGAGGGGGACACGTAGATGTCGTCAGGGCCCGGAAGATAGTTGTATTCCGGAGCCCGAAGGAACCCGAAGCCGTCCGGCAAAGCCTCCAGTACCCCCTCGGAGAAGATCAGCCCGCTCTGTTCGGTCTGACGCTGGAGGATCGAGAAAATCAGCTCCTGCTTTCGAAGCCCGGAAGCGTTCTCGACACCGTACTCCTTCGCCAGCTTTGCCAGCTCGGGCAACTTCATCTCCTTCATTGCACGAAGATCGAGGGTGGCGACCTCCTCCGAAGTCTCCGGCGCTGGGCTCGGCGCATCGCCCTCGGAATCCGGCTTCTTCGCGCGCTTCCCCTTCTTCGCCGGCTTCTTTTCCTCGGTCTTCTCGGCCGGGCTTTCCTCGGCAACGTCCTCGACCGCGGCGGTTTCCTCGACTTCGACGCTGTTTTCCTGCTCCATCTTTCCGTCCTCCCCGTCTCAGCTCGAAACGGCCTGTACTCGACTCTCTTTGACAGCTCGTGCGATCGCTCCGCGAACCTCGTCGGTCCCTCGTTTGTCGACCGATGAAAATGCAATCACATGATCCTTCGGGACTCCCAGACTCTTCGACAGCCTGCTGAGTCGCGAGATCCTCTGATTGTTCGAAAGCTTATCGGTCTTCGTCGCAATGATCCGCCACTCCTGCGACCGGGCTACGAGCCAGTCCCTCATCTCCAGATCTTCTTCCGTGGGATCACGCCGGACGTCGATGAGAAACATGAACAGCTCGATCGGCGAATCCCCCTCGAGATAGGCCCGGACCAGACCGCCCCAGCTCTCACGTTCCGTTTTCGACACCTTTGCATATCCATAACCCGGCAGGTCGACCAGATAGAAGCAGTCATCGACCAGATAGAACTGAATCGCCCTCGTCTTGCCGGGAGTCTGGCTCACCCTGGCGACACCCTTGCGATTGACGATCCTGTTGATGAGCGTCGACTTTCCGACGTTCGAACGACCCGCCATCGCGATCTGTGGAAAACGATCGTCCGGAAGATCCTCGGGGCGATAAACAGCCGTCTTGAATTGAACGGATTGGAAGTTCACTTGCGTTACCGGATGATGTTGCTGGAAGAAAAAGAAGACCCGGCGGCCCACGCCGGATTTGAACGGTACGACAATCATACGTGATCCGGGGGATCACGCAACTATTGAAACGACCTCAGTGCGTCGTCAGGTCTTCCCCGGCGACGGTTTTTGCCTCGGGCAGCTTCTCCTTGGCCTCGGTCGGCACCAGCGCCCCATCCAGAGCGATCGCCACGACCTCGTCCATCGTTTCCACCAGATGGAAGGTCATGCTCTCTCGCACGTCCTCGCGAACGTCCTCCAGATCTCGCTCGTTATCCTTCGGGAAAATCACGGATGTGATGCCCGCTCGGGAGGCCGCCAGAATCTTGTCCTTGAGTCCGCCGATCGGAAAGACCTTTCCTCGAAGCGTGATCTCTCCGGTCATCGCGATGTCGCACCGTACCGGAATCCGGGTGACGGCGCTCAGGATCGCCATTCCGATCGTGATCCCGGCAGAAGGTCCGTCCTTCGGAATCGCACCTTCCGGCACGTGGACGTGAATGTCGTGCTTCTCGAACAGCTCCGGGTCCACTCCGAACATCTCCGCGCGCGAGCGAACCCACGACATCGCGGCCCTCGCGGATTCCTGCATCACGTCGCCGAGCTTGCCGGTGAGCGTAACGTTCCCTTTTCCTGAAGAGAGCGCAACCTCGGTGTAGAGGATCTCGCCACCAACCTCTGTCCACGCCAGACCGGTCGCCACCCCGATCTCGCTCTCATCCTCGAGCTTCTTCAGGCGGAAACGAGGTTTGCCGAGCATCTGACGCACTTCCTCAGCGTCCACCGTGACCGTGATGTCCTTCCCTTCCGCGAGAACCCGCCTGGCGAGTTTCCGGCAGATCGATCCGATCTCGCGCTCGAGGTTGCGGACTCCGGCTTCGCGAGTGAAATGCGTGATGATCTCGTTGATCGCCTCTTCGGTGAATTCGACCTTCTTGCCGTCCAGCCCGTGCTCGGCCACCTGACGCTCGACCAGAAACTGCTCTGCGATCGCCAGCTTTTCCAGGTGGGTGTAACCAGCCAGATGAATGATCTCCATCCGGTCCTTGAGCGGCGGAGGAATCGTGTGGGTCACGTTCGCGGTCGCGATGAACATCACCTTCGAAAGATCGTATTCGACGTCGAGGTAATGATCGGTGAACTCGTGGTTCTGGGCAGGGTCGAGGACCTCCAGAAGCGCCGAGGATGGATCTCCACGGAAATCCATCGACATCTTGTCGACTTCGTCGAGCAGGAAGACCGGGTTGACTGTTCCGGCCGCTTTCATGCGCTGGATGATCTGGCCGGGGAACGCGCCGATGTAGGTCCTCCGATGTCCGCGGATCTCGGCTTCGTCCCTGACACCCCCGAGAGAAAGATGGACGAACTTTCTGCCGGTCGCTCTCGCGATCGATCGGGCAAGTGAAGTCTTCCCCACCCCGGGAGGTCCGACGAAACAGAGGATCGTTCCCTTGTGTCCTTTTGCGAGCTGGCGCACCGCCAGGAACTCGAGAATCCTCTCCTTGACCTTCTCGAGACCATAATGATCTTCATCGAGGACCGATTCGGCCTTCCCGATGTCCCGGACCTCACGCGACGCTTTCTTCCAGGGAACCGAGACGAGCCATTCGATGTAATTGCGTGAAACGGTGGCCTCCGCCGACACGCCCGGCATCGACTCGAGCCGCTTGAGCTCCTGGGTTGCCTTCTCGCGGGTCTCCTCGGGCATGCCCGATTCCTCGATCCGCTGCCGCAACTCTTCGATCTCGTCGCCCCGGTCGTCCTTCCTTCCGAGCTCGTTGTGGATCGCCTTGATCTTCTCGTTGAGGTAGTACTCCTTCTGGGCGCGCTCCATCTGCTTCTTGACCTTGGAGTTGATCCGCTTTTCAATCTCGATTTTCTCGATCTCGACCTCGAGAAAATCCTGAACTCGACGGAGACGGTCGAATACGTTGATCTCTTCGAGAAGCTCCTGCTTCTGCGCGGTCGAGATCAGCATGTGGGAGGCGAGAACGTCTGCGAACGCGGACGGGTCCTCCATCTGCAGGCTCGGAACGACCCCCTCGAAAGCGAGATGATGCGACATCTTCGCGTAGCGCTCGAAGAGATCGACGATCTTCTTCATGTACGACTCGATCTCCTCGGTGGAGCGGTGTTTCTCTTCGACTTCCCGGACCTCGACCTCGGTGTAACCGTCAACCTCGCCGTACGAGACGATCTCGCCGCGGGCCAGGCCTTCGACCATCACACGAATGTTCTGATTGGGCAGCTTCAGGTTCTGGACGACCGTGGCAATGACGCCCACCGAGTAGATCTCGTCCATCGCGGGATCATCGGACTTCGGATCTCGCTGGGTCGCGAGAAAGATCCTCTTCTCGTCGCTCGCCAGGGTCTTCTCGAGCGCTTCGACCGAGCCCTTGCGTCCAACAACGAACGGCGCCATCGAAGAGGGGAATACCACCATGTCCCTCAACGGAACGAGCGGTAAGCGAACGGTACTTTTTGCCTTGTCAGTCATTCTTTTTTAGAAGAACCTCGTACGACGACGCCTGCTCGATACCGCCCGGATTACCCCGCTTTGCGATGGACCATCTCCGGGGCGGTTCGATTCACCACCGTGTCTCTGGTCACCACACACTCCGAGATCGCATTCTGCGAAGGGAGCGAGTACATCAGATCGAGCATCAGCTCCTCGAGAATGATCTTCAGGCCGCGAGCTCCGACGTTACGGCTCAATGCTTCCTCAGCAATCGCCTCGAGAGCTTCCTCCTGAAACGACAGCTGCACGTCCTCGAAACCGAACATCGTCTGATACTGCTTGACCAGCGAGTTCTTCGGCTCCCTCAGAATCTCGACCAGCGATGCGACGTCGAGCTCGCTCAGGGTCGCCATCACGGGCAACCGTCCCACGAACTCGGGAATGAGTCCATATTTGATCAGGTCCTCCGGGTGGGTCTTCGAAAGAAGCTCACCCGAGCGCTGCTGCTTCTTCAGGCGGATCGACCCGCCGAAACCCATCGAGGATTGAGACATCCGCCGCTCGATCAGCCCTTCGAGCCCGACGAACGCGCCTCCACAGATGAACAGAATGTTGGTCGTGTCGATCTGGATGAACTCCTGATGGGGATGCTTCCGCCCGCCCTGGGGGGGCACATTCGCGATCGTACCCTCCAGAATCTTCAGAAGCGCCTGCTGGACCCCTTCGCCCGAGACGTCCCGTGTGATCGAGGGGTTTTCGCCCTTGCGACAGATCTTGTCGATCTCGTCGATGTAGACGATGCCCCGTTCGGCCTTGTCCTTGTCGTTGCCTGCCGACTGGTACAGCTTCAGGATGATGTTCTCGACATCCTCACCGACATAGCCGGCCTCGGTCAGAGTGGTCGCGTCGACGATCGTGAACGGAACGGCCAGCATTCGCGCGAGCGTCTGCGCCAGCAGCGTCTTGCCGGTGCCGGTCGGACCGATGAGCACGATGTTCGACTTCTGGAGCTCGACCTCCGCGGCGCCTCTTTCCTGGTGCTCGATCCGCTTGTAGTGGTTGTACACGGCAACGGCAAGCTTCTTCTTGGCCGGGTCCTGTCCGACGACGTACTCGTCGAGGAATTCCTTGATCTCCTTCGGCTTCGGAAGCGTTGGACGGGACTCTCCCGCACCGGTCTCTTCCTTCCGGTCTTCGGCGATGATATCGAGACAGATATCGACGCATTCGTCGCAGATGTAGACGGTGGGACCCGCAATCAGCTTCTTGACGTCACGCTGTGACTTGTTGCAGAAGCTGCAGCGGAGTACATCGCCTGAACTCACCTTCTTCGACATGGAGTACCTCGCCTCCTTTGCGTCGGTTCCATTCTCGAATCCCGTCTGTTGGATGTCAAGGATGGCACTCGTCCCGTTGAACGCGTCATTTCCGGAGGATCATTCCGAGCTCGCCCGGACCGTGAACGTTCTTCCCTCCGGCATCTGGAGATCCACCAGCTCGATTCCCACCTTCCCGGCAACCTCTCTGGACCGGTCATCCCGGTAAAACTCGCCGTAGAAGATTTTCGAGATTCCAGCATTTGCAATCAGTTTGAAACAGTTCCAACACGGAGAAGCCGTCGTGTACAGCTCGGCCCCATCGATCCGCGCGCCGTTCCGCGCCGCCTGCAGGATGGCGTTCGCCTCGGCGTGCACCGTCGAGATGCAATGACCATTCTCCATCTCACACCCATCATCCTCGCAATGAGGCATCCCTCGCAGCGATCCGTTGTAACCGGTCGAAAGGACCGTCCGGTCCCGGACGATGACTGCTCCGACGTGTTTTCGCGTACACGTCGACCGTGTCGCAGCCTGATGGGCAATTCCCATGAAGTACTCGTTCCAGTCAGCTCTCACTGCATCTCCTCTTTCAAAACAACTACCGGGTTCGCTGGATTCGAGCGAGCTCGCCGTGCATGCTTCCTGCACGCGCCCGGCCCGTGGGAAGGTGCGTCCTCATCGTCGAAGACAATCACGACCTTCGACGTCTTTACGCCGTCGGGCTCAGCCAGAGAGGATTCGAAGTTCGCCTCGCTTCGAATGGCGCTGAGGCAATCGAAAGAGCTCGGGCACATACTCCCGACATCATACTTCTCGACATGATCCTGCCGATCATGGACGGCTGGGAGGTCATGGATGCCCTCGATATGCCCGAAAACCCGCTCCGGATTCCCGTGATCGCAATCAGCGGACAATCGCCGCCCGAGAATCTCGCTCTACGCAAACCCCTGGTCGACTGGCTCGAAAAGCCGGTTTCACTCGACGAGCTCGAAGCCAGCCTGAATCGTCACCTCCGCGCTCAGAACTGATCCGGCTCATCCGGGAGCGGCTCCGCGAAGGGATTCGGACCTTCCAGCGCCACCCGGAGCCGCCTGCGAACGCGTGCCCTGAAGATATCGGCCGGGAGATCCGGTTCCGGAGCTGCGATCTCCACCTGCTCTCTCTCTCCCTGCAGTGTCACCACGCAACGATCCCCTTCATCAGTCACCGCATCTACGACCTCGCCGTACTCCCATCCGAGGCCGAGCAGCTCCTCGCGCAGAATGTCGTCGATTCTTTTCTCGAGCTCGCTTTCCATCTCTTACCGTCAATCTCGCAGCGTTGGGTTTAGAATTGATGAGTATACGCCTGAGATCAACCGATGGAGTTAAAGCCGGGAAGCAGATTGGGGCCCTACAAAATCGTCTCCCCACTGGGTGGCGGAGGCATGGGCCGCGTCTGGCTGGCCGAGGATGCGACACTCGGCCGGAAGATCGCCATCAAGACGCTGACCGACGCCCTCCAGTCGAGCCAGGCCGCCCTTCAACGCTTCGAGCGGGAAGCCCGATCCGCCTCGGCCCTCAACCACCCCAACGTGATCACCATTTATGAGCTCTCGCTCTCCGGAGACCCCGTATGGATCGCGATGGAGCTGGTCGATGGTGACAGTCTGCGCCAGGTGATCGCGGCCGAGGCTCCGCTCTCCCTCCGCCGAACCCTACAGATCGTTTCCCAGATCGCGGACGGACTCGCTGCCGCTCACGAGAAGGGAATCGTCCATCGCGATCTGAAGCCCGAGAACATCATGATCTCGAAGGACGGCTTCGTGAAAGTCCTCGACTTCGGTCTGGCGAAGCCGCTTCCACTGCCCGATTCGGACGATTCAACCGTCTCCCCGGGCCACTCCACGCACCCAGGGACAATTGTCGGCACGGTCGCTTACATGTCGCCGGAACAGGCACGAGGTGGAGTCGCCGACTTCCGATCCGACCAGTTCGCCCTCGGAATCATCCTCTACGAGATGTTGACGGGACGCCGCCCCTTCCACCGCGCATCCGCCGCCGAGACCCTCACGGCGATCATCCGCGAGGATCCGGAACCTCTGGCATCTCTCGCTCCGGACTCTCCGGCGCCATTGCGCTGGGTCGTCGACCGCTGCCTGCAGAAGGACCCCCGGGGACGGTACGCGAGCACTCGCGATCTCGAGCGCGATCTTCAAAATCTCCGAACTCATCTTTCTGACGCATCGAACCCCGACGTTTCGCTTCCGGCATCGAACAAGGGAGCACTGCCACGGTCGAAAGTCCTCGCCGCAACAGCGATCGTCCTCGTGCTCGTAATTGCCATGGGTTGGTTCCTCACCGGGGAGACGGAGCCACCGATTCTCACTCCTGCACCCATGAGCGCGGATTCCAATACCCGTTATCTATCGGTGCTTCCCTTCGCCGACACTTCCGATCAGAGCGAGACGGCGCTCATTGCACAGGGGCTGTCGGCCATGCTGCGAGCCGACCTCTCGCGGGTTTCCGGCCTCCAGGTCGTGAGTATCGATTCCACACCCTCCGGCGCTACTGCACTCTCCAGAGCGCGCACCGTGGGTGCGACGCTCGCTCTCGACGGAACCCTGCAGCAGCTCGACGACCAGATTCGAGTCAGCTGGTCGATTCTGTCGGTGCCAGACGGCCGGGTCGTTTCGGGCGATACCGTGACCGGATCCTCCAAGGACCTCTTCGCGATCGAAGATCAGATATCGAACCGCATCACACGCTTTCTCGACGTCCAGGGCCGGCCCTCTGCCCCTGACCCGGTCGAGATCGAGAGCCCGGATCATCAGCTCGAATATCTCAAGGCGGTCGGATACCTTCAGCGTTACGACAACGAAGCATCGATTGACGGAGCCATTCGGATCCTCGAGACACTCTCCGAAGACTCCGCGATCGTGCAGGCTGCGCTCGGACGGGCATATCTGCACAAGTTTCAGCTGACCCGGGATCCCGCCTGGGCGGACCTTGCGGTCAGGGCCTGCGAGCGGGCGGCGACGATCGATCCTCAGAACCCCGAGGTTCGCGTCACGCTGGGAGAGGTGAGGCTGCTGAACGGACGGCTCGAAGAGGCAGCGGATCAGTTCAGACGAGCGGTCGCACAGCAGCCGAACCTGACCTCCGCCCACCTGGGACTGGCGGCTGCGGTCCGCAGGCTCGGCAACCTCGAGGAGGCCGAACGCCATTACCGTCGGGCTCTCGCACTCGAGCCTGGTTCCTGGGTGGTGCACAACCATTTCGGAGCTTTCAACTTTGGCATCGGCAATCTGGAATTGGCGGAGAGTGAATTCACCCGGGTCGTCGAGCTCAGTCCGGACAACTCACGCGGCTACTCCAACCTCGGTGCGGTACGGCTCGAGCTGGGGCGGCACGATGACGCCGTCGCCGCATTCCGCAAATCGATCGACATTCAGCCGACCAGCTCAGCGCTGTCAAACCTCGGAACCGCGTTCTTTCGTCTTCGCAGATATGAGGAAGCCGCGGATGCGTACCGCCGCGCCATCTCCCTCACCCCCGACGACTACCGCTTCTGGATCCACCTCGGCGATGCGATCCGATGGGGTGCCGGAAATGCTGGCGCGGAAGAGGCCTACGATCGAGCCATCGAGCTCGCCGAAAGGGAGCTGGCTCTCGACCCCCGATCAGCACGCACGCACGCACAGCTCGGTGTCGCGCTTGCGAAGCGCGGACGAATCTCCGAGGCCCGCGCGCACTCCGCAAAAGCGGTCAGCCTCGATCCCGAGGACCCCGATGTCCGCTACGATCAGGCTGTGGTCGCCAACCTCGGCGGCGACTACTCCCAGGCGACCAGCCTGCTGCGCTCTCTCATCGACGAAGGGTGGGGTCTGGACCAGATCAAAACCGACCCCGAGCTCGCAAATCTGAAGATTTTCGCGTCTAAGGACGCCAGTTCACCCAACCGAAGAAAGGAAAATTCATGACCCTCACCCGTTCCCTCCTCATCGTCCCATCGCTGCTGCTGCTTCTGGTCTGCGGACCTGATCCGGCTCCGGAACCGACGCCGGACGTCACCGACACATCCCACACCGATGACGACTCCAGACCGCCCTCCGAACCTTCGCCCGAAGCGGACGACGACACCGCGTACGAATACGACGGCGAGCTCCCAATCGCCGACACTCCCGCGATCGGCGACTGCACGCTCCCTGAGCCTGCAGCTCGGAAATACAAGAAGATCAACGTCTTCGTCATTTCGGGAGCCGTCGCCATCCATAGTGGCAGCAGCCGGAAGCATCTGAAGCAGAAGACCGAGGGATTGGTGTGGAAGTACTCGGACAGGGGTCTGGAGGTGGTATTCGACGACACCGCCGTCATCGTCGATTGCCAGGACCTTCCGGGTGGCAACAGCGAGTGCAAGGTCGAGCCTTTCTGTTTTAGGGACAAGGAGCCCAATGAATACAAGTACACGATTGAAGTCACCGACGCCATACCGCTCGATCCGAAGGTGATCGTCGACCCGTGAAGATTTCTTCCGGACGAATTGGAGCCGGCGCCTTCCGGGGCGCCGCTCTCCTCTTCGCGCTCGCTTTCGCCTGCGCTTCACTCGAGATCCCGCGCAACGAGTACGGACTTGCCGTCGTGGAGTCGATCGAGCTTCACGACAGGATCGTCGAACAGAAGCCCGACCACGAGCTCGTCGATCTTCGAAACGTTCTTTCATCCGCCCGTTTCGAGATTCGCTATGCGACGGACAACAACTTCATGAAGCGCCGCCTCTATCCTTCAGCCGAGGCGTGGCTCAGAAGGCCCGCCGCCGAGGCGCTTCAACGAGTGGAGGCCGAGCTCGCGCGACAGGGTCTTGCCCTGAAGATCTACGATGCCTATCGGCCGTACGAAGTGACCCGTCAGATGTGGGAGCCGTACAAGGATCCCGATTACGTGGCCGACCCCGCCCGCGGCTCCCGGCACAACCGCGGCGCCGCCGTCGACCTCACTCTGGTTCAGATGGCGACCGGCGAGCCTCTCGACATGGGCACCGATTACGATGACTTCACTCCCGCGGCGTCTCACTCGTATCGCGATCTCGAGGATCAGGTCCTTCGAAATCGGATTCTGCTCCGTTCGGTGATGGAGCGTCACGGCTTTCTTCCCCTCGCTTCGGAATGGTGGCACTACGACTTTTCCGGCTGGGAGGATTTCGCGCTGCTCGATCTTTCCTTTGACGAGCTGAGGAACTGACGGCGCGTCGCGCGAACAATTCAAACTCTGCTATTGTTCGGATCGACAGGGTGGGCTTTGGCGAGCCCATCGGGAGACATGGGTGTCACAGACTGCTGCGGTTCCCGACTACGGGACTAACCCCGCCGAATCGGGGGGCGCGCATTCAGATCTCGAGGAGAACGTTCTCAACTTCCTCGAGCGGGAGAGGGAAGTCGGCAGTTTTCCCGGAGCTGTCTGGGCCGCGGGGCATGCCAGCGGAATCGAGGCCGAAGGAATGGTCGGGCACAGTGTGCTCAAGCCCGCCAGGATGCGCATCGGGATCGACACGATTTTCGACGTCGCTTCGCTGACCAAGCCGCTCATCACGGGTACCCTGATCCTGAGAGCCTGGGCAGACGGGTTGCTCGATCCCGGCGATCGTGCGTCGAAGTTTCTCCCCGAGCTCAGGAACACCGAGAAGGAGACGATCACCGTGCTCGACCTTCTCACGCATCGGGGCGGTTTCCAGGCGTGGTACCCCCTCTACACTCAGGGTCTCGGTAAGACGGCCTACCTCGACGCCATCAAACGTCGTCCGCTTCGATATCGCCCCGGCACCAGGCAGATCTACACCTGCCTCGGTTTCATCCTGCTGATCCAGATCGCGGAACGGGTCTTCGAGGAATCGATCGAGGATCTCACCGAACGTCTGATCTTTCAGCCGCTGGGTTTGAGAAATTCGATGTTCAACCCCTCCCCCTCGCTCCTTCACCGGATCGCCGCGACCGAGTGGGGCAACGCTAACGAGCGCCACATGGTGAAGCGTCGCCAGCTCAGTTTCGATGACTGGCGCGAGACGATGATCTGGGGAGAGGTCAACGACGGCAACGCCTTTTACATGGGTGGAATCGGTGGCAACGCCGGCCTCTTCTCCACCGCTCGGGAAGTCTTCGAGTTCGGACGCGCCTGGATCGACGGCTCCGAGAGACTCCTCCCCTCCGACATCACCGACCGCGCCCTTCGCAACTACACCATCGGACTGGAAGAGAATCGCGGTCTCGCATGGCAGCTTCACACACCGAAACCCGACCACCCCACCGTAAGACTCTCACCTCGCTCGTTTGGTCACACCGGCTTTACCGGGACCTCGATTTACGTCGATCCCGATCGCGAGCTCATCATGGTGCTGCTCACCAACAGGCTTCATCCGTCCTGCAAGCCCATCAACACGAATTACATCCGGCAAAAGTTTCACGGGTTCATCATCAACGCCTGGGACTGACGGTTGCCGGTGGCCGATGGCCAGTTGCCGGCGGCCGGGGTCGGTCGTGAAGCCACGTGACCCGCCCCTGAAACGCTCACTCACGATCCCCCACCCAGATTCTTCGCCCGCGCTCCGCCGGGCTCAGAATGACGTGGGTTAGATTGTTTCGCTCGCCACATCCAAACACTCGTCATCCTGAGCAATTGACCGGCGCGTTGCGCCGGTGAAGCGGGAATGAAAACCGGAGCCTGCAAAACTCCGCATCCCATACTCAAACCGACGTCGTCCCGAGCGGGCGGTCGGGCGGGCAAGCGAGGGACCTTGCAGGGTGGGACATCAGGCCAAGCGGAGCGCTGCAGAAGGTCGAAGTCCACGCAATTTCGTGGTCGTTTCATTAGGAGCCGCCAACGGACGGCGAAGGATCTGGGGCAGGTCATGAGGCGAAGTGACGAGCCCCTGCAAAGCCTGATTCCCGACCCCCGCCCGGATCGTCCGGAAACCTCCAAAACGCGGCATCCTGAAAATAGTCGAAATTTTTTCGAAATACCTCTTGCAAATTCACGATTAATGCTCCATCTTTTCGTTATCGCGACCGCGTCCGGAATGGACCGGACCCGGGCTTCGCAGAGGAGGGCATAAAAATGCCAGCCAAGAAGAAAGCGGCTAAGCCGGCCAAAGCAACGAAACCCGCCGCCAAGCCCAAAAAGAAGTAAGCCGATACAGAACCGGGGGCGCCGAATACGGCGCCCCCGCTGCTCTCCCGCCTTTCCCCCCTCGACATCCTCGCTTCAGCGCCGATCCCTACGATGAGGTAACTTCCCGGCCAGTTCTGCGTACGTGCATACAGGAGGGCTCTGAAATGAAAAGCATGATCATCGCCGCGGCGGTGCTCGCCGCATCCGCCAGTGTCGCACACGCCGACTGTCGGTACGAAGCGCCGCGGGCAATCAGTGCGGTCGACACTTCGGGAATCAGCGCAGTCCGAGTGATCACCGGAGCTGGTTCGCTCGAGGTGACGGGCCGTTCCGGAGGTCCGATCGAAGCAACGGGAACGGCCTGCGCCTCGAACCAGGATGATCTCGAGGACATCCGGCTCGTCGCGCGAAAACGCGGCCAGACTCTCGAGATCGAGGCCGAAATTCCCGATCAGAACAGGTCCTGGGGACGTAGTGCCAGGATGGATGTCCGGATCTCACTGCCTGACTCGATCGAGCTCGAGATCGAAGACGGCAGCGGATCGATCGCGATTCGCAACACGGGTGACACGCGCATCGACGACGGCTCCGGCTCGATCAACGTGCAGGGTGCACGGTCGCTCTGGATCGACGACGGCTCCGGCGACATCGACATCGAGAACGTCGCCGGTCTGGTCGAGATCGAGGACGGGTCCGGCGACATCGACATCCGCGACGTCCGAAACACCGTTCGCATACTCGATGACGGCTCCGGCGGTATCGACATCGAGCGCGTCACCGGGAGTGTCATCATCGACGACGACGGCTCCGGAGGAATCTATGTAACGGAGGTCGAAGGCGATCTGATCGTCGGTGATCACGGGAGCGGCGGCCTCTCATTCGACCGAATCACCGGAAAGGTCTCGGTACGGGACTGACGAACCGGAGGGGGGTTCGTGAACCCCCCTGACATTTCCCGGGCCTCATCCGGCGTTAGAGACTGGGTCCCATGGCCCAGTCTCACTTCATGCTGTTCTCATCCTCATTCATCATCGCCAGCGGCGTCAGCCTCATCGCCGGCTACTACTTCATCAGGTTCCGAAAAGACATGATTCTTCACCGGAACTTCATGATCTCCGCGAGCGTGCTGGCGATCCTGTTCCTCATCACATACGTGACGCGATGGACCCTCTATGGCGTCACACCCTTCGAGGGTTCGAATGCCCTCCGGGTGGTTTATTTTTCGATCCTCGTGCCCCATGTGATTCTCGCGAGCCTCGTCGTTCCGTCGGCCGCCTGGCTCATTCATCTCGCCCTCAGACGCAAGGATTACGTAAAACACAAGCGGCTAGCCCGATGGGTGTTTCCGGTATGGGTCTTCGTTGCGGCGAGCGGCTGGATCATCTATTACATGCTCCACGGCAGGGGATGAGCAGGTCTCGAAGCCCCGCACCAATTCCGGGCTCGATGATCCAAACCTGCTAAAATCAGGCGTGCAACACACCCCTCGACATCTGAGAACCCGTGTATTCACGATCACGGCCGCCGGAGTTCTCCTTCTGATCGGGATCACCGCAACGCTGACGTGGCGCACTCGCGCTGTCGAGCGTCGGTTCTCGACCATGGTGATGATCGATCTCGAGACGGAGCGCGCCCTGTCGGACCTGGCTCGTCGGACCCGAATCATCGAAACCCGGGTGCGAGTTGCCGGACCAGAGAGCTCGTTTGGGACGATCCTTGCCGATTGGAAACTTCTCACTGAGGAGGTCCGGGAAGCGCTCGGCGACAACGAAGAGTTTGCGATTCGCGCACGCGTCGATGCACTCGACTCTTCGATGCAGAAGGTCAACCAGAGCTGGAACGGTCTCGACCGAGGTGCCCGGCAGAACGTCCTCGAAACGCTCCGGATCGAATTGACCCGACTCGCCGACCGCGCTACAGCCCAAGCGGAGGCCCGCTCGGATTCCGCTCGCGCGCAGCTCGATGAGCTCTCCCGGAGCGCTTCGAACACGATCTGGGTCGCTCTCGGGCTCAGCTGGATCGTCGCGATCGCCGCATTTGCAATCGCCCGCCAGCTCGTTGAGAAAGTCGTCCGTCCCGTGGAGGACCTCGCCGCGGCGGCACATGCTCTCGCGTCCGGGCGACTCGACGCTCGCGCACCCGTGCGCGGCGACGCGGAGATCGCACACCTCGGAGCCAGCTTCAACCATATGGCCCGAGCACTCGAGGCCTCTCACAACGCTTTGAGCGAACGCGCCCACACCGACGAGCTCACCGGCCTTCCGAATTTCCGTACCTTCAATCAGGCCCTCGCCGCCGAGATCGATCGGGCCCAGCGCTTCGAATACGGATTCGGTCTGCTCGTCCTCGACGTCGACCATTTCAAACAGTACAACGACGACTTCGGTCATCAGGCAGGCAATGACGCGCTCCGACTCGTGAGCCGGGTCCTTCTCGATACGATTCGCTCGATCGACGTTCCGGCGCGGTATGGCGGCGAGGAGTTTGCCGTGATCGTGCCGCGAGCCGACTCCGAGGGACTGGCAAGAACCGCGGAGCGCATCCGACGCGCCATCGAACAGAGTCCGGGAATCCTCCGACGCCGTCCGATCACGGTCAGCGTCGGAGGAGCACTCTACCCTGATGACGGGGAACAGCCGGAAGCCTTATTCGAAAAGGCTGACGAACGACTCTACGAGGCCAAGAAAGCCGGTCGAAATCGCTCGGCGCTCCCCGAACACGCCCCGCTCGTTCCTCACAGGCGAAAGGGCATCTCCCGACGCCGCGCCTGAAGAAAGATGGTTGGAGGATCGAAGTTCGCTCTCGCCACATCCAAACACTCGTCATCCTGAGCCGCCGAAGGACGGCGAAGGATCTGGGGGACGGTCGTGAGGCAACCCGACCAGAACCTCAAACGTTCATTCACGAACCCCCGCCCAGATTCTTCGCCCGCGCTCCGCCGGGCTCAGAATGACGTGGGTTAAATCGAGTAACTGCGCTAATCCCTGATCCCTAACCCCTAATCCCTGAGCCAGTGGCACGTGTAGCCGCCGGGGTTCTTCTGGAGGTAGTCCTGGTGGTAGGACTCCGCGATCCAAAAGGGACCGGCCTCTTCGATCGTCGTTGCAATCGGGGCGGACCACCGACCCGAAGCCTCCAGATCCTCAATCGCCTTTTCGGCCGCCTTTCGCTGCTCGTCGTCGTGAACGAAGATCGTCGACCGGTACTGGCTTCCGACGTCGTTCATCTGACGGTTGACCTGAGTGGGGTCATGGAGCCGGAAGAAGTAGTCGAGAATCTCCTCATACGAGATTCTGGAAGGATCGAACTCGATCCGAATCGACTCAGCATGTCCGGTGCGACCCGTTTTCACCAGTTCGTAGGTGGCATCCGGTATGTCCCCACCCGTATAGCCGACATCGGTGTCGACGACACCTTCCAGGTCACGGAAGAGCTCTTCGACTCCCCAGAAACATCCCCCCGCCAGCGTCGCGGTCCGGGTCGTCATGACTCTCGCCACATTCCTTCACTCGTCATCCTGAGCCGCCGAAGGACGGCGAAGGATCTGGAGGACGGTCGTGAGTCAACGTAACGAGAATCTGAAGTGCTCACTCGTGAGCCCCCGCCCAGATCCTTCGCCCGCGCTTTGCCGGGCTCAGGATGACGTGGGCTGGAATCGCGCGAGATCATTGCGCCGAGCCCCGAACCTCCAACCTCGCTTTGCATCCGTCACTCTTCGGAGCTTCCCTCGAAGAGCTCGAGGTACTCCCCATAGCCCTCCGCTTCGAGTCGATCGACAGGGACGAATCGGAGAGCTGCGGAGTTCATGCAATAGCGGAGTCCGGTCGGCAACGGGCCGTCCTTGAAAACGTGGCCGAGATGAGAGTCGGCTTTCGCGGATCTCACCTCCGTACGAGGGAGAAAGAGCTTGTAATCCTTCTTCTCGACGACGTTCGACGGTTCGAGCGGACGCGTGAAACTCGGCCATCCCGTACCGGAATCGTACTTGTCGAGTGAGCTGAACAGAGGCTCTCCCGAAACGACGTCGACGTAGATACCAGGCTCCTTGTTGTCCCAGTACTCGTTGCGGAACGGCGGTTCGGTGTCGTCCTTCTGGGTCACCTGGTACTGGATCGGGGTGAGTCGCGCGCGAAGCTCTGCATCCGACTCGTCCACACCGCGGTTCGTGCCGGTTGTTTCGGTCATCCTGGTCGTACCCTCCGCCTCGGCCTGCGTGGCTACGGGCTGAGCACAACCCAGAATTGCCACCACGATCGTCAACAGCCATCCGTTTCTCGCCATCACCTTCCGAGTAACAGATCGACGGTTCCGATCGTTCCCGCTCTACTTCAGGTTGACATCGGCGTCGCCGACCCCCACCTCGATCTCGATCCGCGAATCGCCGGTACCTTCATTCCATTCGACCTGATTCGCCAGAAACAGAAACCCATCCCTCTCCCCCGCATGCGAACGACCCAGGCGGAAGTCGGCGTCTCCCACTCCAACCTCGGCGCTCACGCTCCGAAAGGCTCCGGCGGGAGACTCGACCAGAACGTCACCTACGCCCAGCTCCACCTCGATGTCACCGAGAAGGCCGATGATCTCCGAATCGCCGACACCATGTTCCAGAGTGAGCGCGAACATCCTCGGCATTTCGAGATTGAGGTCAACAGAAAGCGATCGTACGGATTCGGGAAAGTTCTCGACACGAATCATCAACGTCTCACCGATCCGATCGACTCGCAGCGCGATCCGATCCGCGCGTTCGCAGTTGCGTCGCCACCCGCAGTTGACTCTCATTTCGATCCTCGCCTGCGGACCATTCGTGGCCCGAACCGTCAGTGCTCCCACCGGGAGCTCCACGTCAACGCGACTCAGACCGGCCGTATCGGCGATCTCCACGGCTTCTTCGCGAGGCTCACGCGCCAGCAGCGGCACCGCGGCGAGGCTCGCAACCAGGACACAAAAGACTGCTCTCATCAATTTACCTCCGTTGAATTGAAGGTACGGAGAGGGGATCGGTTTGTTGCAGCTTCGACGCTAGCGCCTGACCAGCACCGTCTCTGACGGAGTTGCAGAGCTCTCGTTGCCGGACGCATCGACGGCTGTCACCGAATAGACATACTCAACGCCTGGAGATGGCGATTCGTCGCGATACTCTCGGACGCCCGCATCCACCTCTCCGAGAAGGATCGAGTCGCCCCCCGCTGGCCGGCGGTAGACGCGGTAGCCGGCGAGATCCGGTGCTTCCACGCCAGCCCAGAGGAGACGCACGATCGTCGGCTCCACGAGCGGAGTGACATTCGCGGGCGCCGGAGGGGGTGCCAGGTCGCGTAACTCGGCAACCCGCACCAGCGACAGATCACTCTCCTGCACGGAATCCCCCTCCCACCCGAGAGCCGTCACCGCGTATCGCCACTCTCCGGGTGGAGCAGGATCGACGGCACTCAGCTCTCCGCTGCCAACCGTGACGGTCGGCTCGGCCGTCGCGAACGCCGCCCCCGCGCTTCGGAATCGATAGATTCGATAGCCGGCAGGATCCGGTTCGGACGATCCGAGCACCGTCCGCTCCGGAGCCGACCACGAAAGCATCGCGCCCTCTGCGACGGCTTCGACCACGAGGTCCTTCGGCGCAGCGGGGACGTCGATGGGAACGATCGACATCAGATTGGAAAGCTCGCTCTCCCGGTCACCGGTAATTGTCGTCACCCCATAGGTGTACCGAATGGGAAGACCATCTTCGGTCCTTAGGGGCGGTCTGTCCTGAACCACGACTCTCGCGCCGGTCGTGTACGACGGGATCTCGTCGCCGTCGAGCTCACCGATCTTCCGCCCCAGTTTTTCGAACTGGGCCGCGGGAATCACCGGCACCGCTCCGAAGAGCGCGATCTCACCCGGCTCCTCGGAGCTCGATTCGATCTCTCCCCTCAGAAACCGCGCACCGAGTGCTTCCGGGACCGTCTCGTTGTAGCGGTAAACGACGATCCGATCGACGCTCGTGAGAGATTCTCCGGCCGTCGTCAGCGCGGGATACTCCCACGACAGGATGATGATTGGCCCCCTCTGTGCTACTTTCAGATCCGTCGTCGCCTTTGCTATCAGCGGTACGGGGGGTCGCGGCGGTCCCTGCTTCCCGCAGGCCACGACCACCAGCAGCGACATCAAAAATATCCGTTTCATTCAGGCGATCCGCGCGCATTCTAGCAGCGCGCAGGATTTCGCCGGGAAGGTTCGAAGATGTGCGGAATTGTCGGATACGTCGGTCAGCAGGAAGTCGTCCCCATTCTCGTCGAAGGCCTCCGCAAGCTCGAATATCGCGGTTACGACAGTGCGGGAATCGCCATTCTCGGCGACGACGGTGTCGAGATCGTCAGGGCCGAAGGAAAGCTTGCGAACCTGGAAGCGAAACTCGCGGAACGTGACGAGCCGCTCAGCGGCCACTTCGGCCTGGGGCACACCCGCTGGGCCACACATGGAAAACCGACCGAGAACAACGCCCATCCGCATCGCGACTGCGAGGGGAAGGTCGTCGTCATCCACAACGGCATCATCGAGAACTTTCTCCCTCTTCGCGCACGTCTCGAAAAGAAAGGCCACGAGATCCGGACACAGACCGACACCGAGATCGTCGCCCACCTGATCGAAGATCACCGAAAAGGGGGGAAGTCGTTCCTCGACGCGGTCCGCGCTGCGCTGGCAGAGCTCGAGGGACACTACGCTCTGGTCATCGTCACCGTCGATGAGCCCGGAACGATCATCGCTGCGCGCCAGGGTCCCCCGCTCGTCGTCGGAATCGGCGAGGGGGAGAACATCGTCGCCTCGGACGTCACCCCGCTTCTCGCATACACGCGAAAGATCCTCTACCTCGAGGATGGCGAGCACGTCGTCGTCCGGGAAGACGGCGTCGAGATCTTCGACTCCGAGCTCAACCCCGTCGAGCGCGAGCCTAAGCGAATCACCTGGGATGCCGTGGCTGCCGAAAAGGAAGGCTACAAACATTACATGCTCAAAGAGATTCACGAGCAGCCCCGCGCCGTAAAAGACACGTTCACGGGACGAATGTTCGAAGCCAGCGGTGAGATCAACCTGCACGACCTCGAGATCGACGAGAAGCTGTTCAACAAGTTCCAAAAAATCCACATCATCGCCTGCGGCACCTCGTGGCATTCGGGACTCGTCGGCAAATTTCTTCTGGAAACCGCAACACGTCTTCCCGTCGAGGTCGATTACGGCTCCGAGTACCGCTACAGAGACCCGATTGTCGACGAGACGACTCTCGTCATCGGCGTCACCCAGTCGGGCGAGACCGCCGACACCATTGCCGGTATGCAGTCGGCGAAGGAGAAAGGCGCAACGCTCGTCTCGATCTGCAACGTCGTCGGATCCGCGGCAACCCGGATCTCCGACGGGATCATCTACACACATGCCGGCCCCGAGATCGGCGTCGCGTCGACCAAGGCATTCACCACCCAGCTCACCGCCCTCTATCTCATGACGCTCTTCTTCCGAGACCTTCGCGGAGAGGATCGGAAGGATCTCCAGTACGCGATGCACGAACTGGCGGTCATCCCGCACAAGATCGAGGAGATTCTCCGGAAGGAATCGCACATCGAGGAGATCGCAAATAAGTATTCGAAGGCCCGCGACTTTCTCTTTCTCGGACGAGGGGTGCATTATCCGATCGCGCTCGAAGGGGCTCTCAAGCTGAAGGAAATCTCCTACATTCACGCCGAGGGGTACCCGGCCGGTGAGATGAAGCATGGCCCGATCGCGCTGATCGACGAAAACCTTCCGATCGTCGGGATCGCGACCCACACCCCTGTCTACGACAAGGCGATCTCCAACCTTCAGGAGGCAAAATCACGCGACGGCAGGCTGATTCTGATCTGCGACGAAGGGGACGACGAAGTGAAAGCGATGGCCGACGACACGATCGAGATCCCCTGGACGATCGAACCTCTCCAGCCGATCCTGACCGTCATTCCAATGCAGCTTCTCGCCTATTACATCGCGCTTCGCCTCGGAAAGGACGTCGACCAGCCACGCAATCTCGCGAAGAGCGTCACGGTCGAGTAGACAGGAGACAGGAGACAGGAGACAGGATCCAGGGTTGAAGAGGCCACCGCCTCGTCATCCTGAGCAAGTGACCGGCGCCTTGCGACGGTGAATCGGAAATGACACCCGTGAGTGCAGAAACAACCGCACTCGCGTACTCAAACCAACGTCATCCTGAGCGGGCGGTTGGGCGGGCAGGCGAAGGACCTCGCAGGTTGGGACATCAGCCCAAGCGAAGCGCTGCAGGAGGGTCGAAGTCCAACAATTTCGTGGTCGTTTCATTAGGAGCCGCCGAAGGACGGCGAAGGATCTGGGGGCGGCTCGTGAGTCGACGGAGCGAGTTGATGCAAGGGCGACTCACGATCCCCCGGCCAGATTCTTCGCCCGCGCTCCGCCGGGCTCAGAATGACGAGTGCTTCGCTCTTCAACCTGAATCCTGTCTCCTGACTCCTGTCTTCCCCTCACGGTACCCGATAGACGAAGGCATTGATGTTCATCCCTGCGCCAACGGACGCGAAAACGACGTTGTCGCCACTCGAGATCGTGTGACCATCGAGCTCTCCGCGCAGGATCAGGTCGAGCATCGTCGGCAGCGTCGCGACCGAGCTGTTCCCCAGCCAGCCGATCGTCATCGGCATGACGTCCTCCGGTACGGGCATCTCGTAGAGGTCGTACAACGCCGTCACGATCGCCTCGTCCATTTTGTGATTCGCCTGATGGAGGAGAATCTTCGAAACATCGGCGAGCGGGACATCGGCGCGATCCAGACACTCGCGGATCGACCCCGCGACGGTTCGCAGCGCGTAGCGATAGAGCTTTCGCCCCTCCATCTTCAGGTAAATCTCGTCACCGAGGAGCTCCGGATTGAAGGACTGCGCCATGAAGAGCATTTCGAGCTCCTCACCGGTATCGGAGCGCACACCGTGCGCGAGGATTCCGACGCGCTCGTCGGCTTCCCGCGCTTCCAGAATCGTCGCGCCCGCGCCGTCCGAGTAGATCAGACTGTCCCGGTCATGTGGATCGGACACGCGAGAGAGCGCCTCCGCTCCGATCACCATCACGCGCTTCGCATCTCCCGCGCGGATCATCGTGTCTCCGACGATCATCCCCTGAAGCCAACCCGGACATCCGAAGACGAGATCCCACGCCGCGGCGCCCGGATTCTCGATTCCAAGGTGATGCTTGACCCGTGAGGCGAGCGCAGGAACGAGATCGGACCGGCGGGATCCGGCCCGAACGTCGCCAAAGTTGTGCGCGACGATGATAGCGTCGAGTGTCTCGCCATCGATACCCGACGAGCTCAACGCATTTCTCGCCGCCTCGGTTGCGAGATCCGAGGTCACCAGATCATCCGAGGCGTACCGGCGCTCACGAATCCCCGTGATCGACTCGAACTGTTCGAGGATCTGCTGGTTCGTCTTGTCGAACCGCGTACCGTCACCCAGTCGGAAGTCGTTCTCGACGAACTGTTCGTTCCTGACCCGAATCGGCGGAACGAAGCTTCCGGTCGCGGTGATCACCGATCGAGCTCGGCTCATCACATGGACATGCTACAACAGGGTTCGAGGTTTGAGGCTCGAGGTTGGAGGTTCGAGGTTGGCCGTTCGAGGATGCAAGCAAAAAAACGGGACACTCAGTCATCGAAACCGCCGCCCCAGGTAGCGCCGCTTTGTAAGCGGCCGTTTCGCCGGTTTTCAACCGGCCACTCAACCCATCCGAACGCCCAGGACAGCCTGGCTCTCTCTCGCCCGCCTCCGCCACACCTACCGTCCGTACCGTTTGGGTGTCAAAGTGTCGTTAGATGGAATACAATGTACTTTTTATGGTACTAACCGTCGGCTGGGACGCACGCTCGCGCAGCAGGGAGTCGCGAAGATCGCGGACGCGGGGGCGGTCCAGACTGCGGCCACGATCTCCTGCTTGATGGCCAGCAGCCCGTCCCGGTCATCCCGAGCGTGCGGTCGGGCGGGGAGCGAGGGACCCTCACTCAGTTCCTCCCCGGCCCGAGTCGGGAGGCATCGCTTCCTGCTATATTGACTCCCTCAATTCGAAAAAACTGACTCAAGGAGATCTGACGATGATCATGCGCATGGCCCTGAGTATGCTCGTTACGATTCCACTATTCGCGAACAACTCGGACGCGTTGCACGAGGCCGCCCTGCGCGGCGACCTCGCAACAGTCTCCCGCCTCCTCGATGAGGGAGTCGACCTTCGATTCAGCAGTGGGGGCCACACGGTGCTCGAAGTCTTGGAACGAGGACACGAAGAGGTCGGAAAGCTCCTGATGAAACGGTCCGATTCGACGATCTTTGCCGATGGGCTCCTTCAGTATCTGCTCGAGAATCATGATCCGGAGAGCGAGATCGTTGGGATCTTCTGGGAACGGCTCGACGAGATCTCGAGTCGGGAGACCGAACAGGAAGCTGCTTCGGCGATTCTGGCGGGTGAGGCGGCCGATGGGAACCTGCTCGCGATCCGAGCGCTGCTGGAGCGAGGAGTCCCCGTGGACGCTGGATTCGAGTCTCCGCTCATCGCCGCTGCGCGATCGGGACAGGCGGATGCCGCGAGGCTACTGATTGAGCATGGAGCCGACATTTCGAAAGAGGGCGTGGCCGGCGGGAACGCGATCATGATTGCGCTCCTCGAAGGCTTCCCGGAGGTTCTGGATGTCCTCCTCGAAGCGGAAGCGGACCTCAACGCCATCAGCAGTGAAGGAGATACGCCTCTCGGGCTCGCAGCGCGGTTCGGGGGGCCCGGGATGGTCGGCCGCCTTCTCGCGGTCGACGGCATCGAGATCGACATTCGGGACGGCGAAGGGAGGACCCCTCTGATGCACGCCGCGGAAATGGGCTGTGACCGGTGCGTCGCGCTCCTTCTGGATGCAGGTGCCGATCCGGCGCTCGAGGATCTTTCCGGCAGCACCGCGATTGAACTCGCCAGGGAACGGCAGTTCTCCAATATCGTTTCGCTTCTCACGGGAGACAAAACCCGTTTGAGCGAGGCGCTCGACCCAGCCGAGATCGTGCCGGTCGGAGTGAGAGAGAGCGAAGCGGTATGGCTCGATTCCCTGATGGAGGCATGGCTGGTGAGGCGTCAGTTCGACCACGTCGATTCTCGATTATCGAAGGATTTCTTCTCGACGACCGCGCGGAACATCTCGGGCGAGGCGGGAGGGGGCCTGCGAAGCCTTCTCGAGTTTCCGTTCGATCCGGAAGTGCGTTGCATCACGTTCTGTGGGAGCCTCGAGGAGTGTCTCGCCGAGGAGATCGAGGTGGAACCGCTCCTGGTCGACTCGGATGCGACGCTCGGGTTTCCGGCGCTGAGGAATCATGTGGGCAAGAGCGTTCTCGTGGCCGTCGCCAGTCTTGGTGACTGCGATATGTCGATCATGCTCGTGGCGACGCGCGGTGACGAGCCCGAGCTGCTCACCATCGAGCTCGCACCATCGTACTGACCCCGAGGTTCGGCGGCGGGAGGTTCAGCGTCAGGCGCGCGGCCGTCACCCGGTTGCAAATTGCCATCGCGCGTGCTCGCCAGGTCAGCGCCGGGCACCCGTCGCGCCATTTCCGGAGTCCGAGTACCCGGGTTGCGCTATGGAGCTACCGACGCAACACCGCCCTGACGGGGCCGGCGTCGGCGCCTTCGATTTTGAGAGGGGGTGCGATCAGCTCCCACGCCCCGGGCTCCACCCCCGCGAGCACGAGGCCTTCGAGAATCGCCATGTCGTTGCGCGCAACCATCGCATGCGCGGCGAGCGTTTTCGACGTGGCAGGATCGATCGATGGCGTGTCGATCCCCACCAGCCGGACCCCGCGACCTCCCAGCCAGGCGATCAGTTCAGGAGAGAGGCTCGTAAAATCGTCAGTCCACTGCTCCGGGTCCGGAAACGATCCCGTCCGGAAAAGGACCCGCTCCGGCCATGGCCCCGTCCGCGAGGGAAGATCGGATACGATCGCCGGGCGCGGGCCGACTCCTTCGATCGCAACGACCTCGCACGGTCCGATGTAGAGCTCGAGCGGCCGGGATGCGATGTCCTCTCCACCGCGCAGATAGTGGTTGGGAGCATCCGCGTGAGCCCCGATGTGACACGTCGCATGGATCGAGGAGAGCGTGAGGTGATCGCCCGAATCGAGATCCAGGCTGACGCTGCGGCTGAACGGAATGTCTCCCGGAAAAACCGCGTATCGCGACGAGACGAGAGGCGAAATGTCGACGAGTCTTTCGCTCACGCTTCGGCAATCGCCTTGAATTCGATCGCGATCGGCGTCGGGAGCGAATCGACACCGACGGTCGTCCGTGCCGGCGGGTCCGAACCGAATCTCTCCGCCCACACATCGTTGAACGTTTGAAAGTCCCTCTCCATGTCGGTCAGAAAGACAGTGACATCAACCAGCTTTTCCACCGAGCTTCCGGCTTCCTCGAGAACGCGCTCGAGATTCGCGATGACCGCGCGCGCCTGCTGCTCGAGATCGTACGAGACGAGCTTTCCGTTGTCGTCCAGGACGTTGCCCGGTACTTCGTTCGTGACTGGATCGCGTGGACCGATGCCGGACAGAAAAAGCATCGACCCGATCCGCCGGGCATGAGGATAAGCGCCAACCGGCTTCGGTGCCCGGGTCGAGAGCACTCTGTTCGACGATTGCCGCGCCGCGGGGGGATCCGGCACCGCGGCCGGCCCGGGGCGGAATGCCGTGACGTTGTGAGTCGAAAGTCCCGTCGACTGGGGAGCTTCCGTCTCAGCAGCAGCGAGCTCATCGAGGCTCAGCTCGTCGTACTCCTTCTCGAACTCCCGCGGCTCGTCGGTCGGCGTCAGCTCGATCAGCGCCGCTCCCGTCCCCCACACCGGGGCATATCCATGCACCTTCCCCCGGAATCGATTCGTCTCGCCCGCCACCGCGCCGAGCCACCACAGCCCCTTGAACCCCATGTCCGCATTCGCTTCGTCCGCGAATTGCCGGACGACTTCGGTCGCTTCCTGTAATCGCCCGTCTCCGAGGATCTCGAGCATCTTCTCGTTCCATTCATGATCCTTCTGGGACGAGATCCGGTCTTCGGCGGGATCGATCTCGGTGACGTGATAGCGGTTCGAAAGGTTCGAAACGAGAACGACCGCGATCTTCCGGCCATGCTTCCGGATCGCTTCCCGCCCGAGCGCACCGAGGCGACGCGTCTCCTCACGCTCCGCGTAGATGTTGCACGAAACGATCGAGATCGGCTTCGCGTTGCCCGGGTTGAGAAGCTTCATCGCGACGACCGTACCGGTATCCACCGGAAATCCCCGATAGTTGACCGTGGAGGCCTGCATCCCCTTCTCCCTGGCCAGCTCACAGTAAAGCTCGCCGAACGCCGGATCGACCCTCAGCTCGTAAGGGATCTCGCCGTACTCGTACCAGTTCTGATCGACCAGCGTCCACGCCGGCTTCGGATCGACCTGGAAAAGATGGCCGATCACTGAAAACCACTGCGTCGAGTAGACCAGGATGAGCTCGGCATCGGACTTCGCGATCTCTTCTCCCGCCCGGACATACGCTTCGCGCAGCTCGGCCCATCGAGGATTCTTTTCGGGAGCGAGATAGAAATGCGGCTGTCCTGCCGCAATGTAGACGTTCGTGATCAGATCCATGCCGTTCAGCCGGCCTTCGACTCGCCCGTGAGCTCCCCACCCCGCGTCTCGTGATCCCATCCGACGACCGCGTTGCCTGTGCCGATCACAGTCCAGTAGCCGTAGACTTCAGCCGGGTAGTCCGGGAACCCGAGGGCCGAGAGCATCCAGGCGAGCGAGCCCGCCTTGACCTCGCTCACCGCATGATCGATGAACTCGGGAAGCACCGCCACCAGCTCGCGGGTCCTCCCGGTTTTCATCATGTCGAGAACCTCCATGTCCCACAGATAGCCCGCATGCTGATAGATGTGCTCGCGCGACATGTCTTCCGGGATTTCCGGCTCGGTCGTGAAATGCCGGTGGGAAAGCGTATTCGACGCGAGAAGAATCGCTCGCCGGCCGCTCTTCTCGACCGCTTTCCTGGTCGCCTCACCGAGCCGGATCATCTCCTGCTGACCGATCTCGTTCGAAAAATAGTAGGGGGAGTTGTTCGACGAGATCCCGACGATCGGGATGTCCCAATCGGGATTCATCATGTGGCAGGAGACGATCGTTCCGTAATCGACGCGGAAGCTCGGATTCCGCATCATCTTCGTCGTCATCCCCATCTCCCGTCCCTCCTCGGCGATCATCTCGGCGAGCTCGACGTCGACTCTGATGTCGTAGTTGAAGCGGAAGAGGTTCGGAAAGATCGGATCGACCGAGAGGCCGTGAAACTCCTCGATTCCAAGGAAATGATGCCCGACGATGGTTTGCCAGTGCGGGCTGTGAACGATGAAGACGTCCGGTTTGCGAGGGAGAAAGTCCTTTCGCGCTCGTTCATAGCCCCACCGGAGCACTTCCCATCCACACTCCGACTTCGGCTCGTTGCGCGGATGGTTTTCTCCGTAAACGATGTGAGGGGGGTGTGGGGCCAGCATGCCCGCGATGATCGTTCCGGTCCGGTCAGCCATCAGTTCCTCTTCCGGCTACTACTCTATAACGGTTGCGGAGTAGGAAAGAGAGAAGAGTGAGGAGTGAAGAGTGAAGAGTGAAGAGTGAAGAGTGAGGAGTGAAGAGTGAAGAGTGAAGAGTGAAGAGTGAAGAGTGAAGAGTGAAGAGTGAAGAGTGAAAAAAGGCGTATCACCGGGAACTTTCTGGCATCTCGTTAAGGTGCGGCTCGGCAGGAGCCTCGCCCTCGCCGCTCTGCTGAGCTTTCCCGCTCTGCTGAGACGTGGCGACTCCGCGTATTCTTTCACTCTTCTCTCTTCACTCTTCACTCTTCACTCTTCTCTCTTCTCTCTTCTCTCTTCACTCTTCACCTTTTCACTCTTCTCCAGCGCCTTTCCGAGACGGCGAACGCCTTCCCTGATCTTCTCCGGCGAGCTCGCGTAGGAGATCCGAAGAAAGCCTTCTCCGGAATCGCCGAATGCGACGCCCGGAATCATCAGCACCTTCGCCTCGGTGGCGAGACTCCTCGCGAATTCGAGCGTCCGGCACGTCGGTACCGGCTGAAAGATGTAGAAGGCTCCCTCGCTCGCACTCTCCACCGGGCCGACGTGCTCTTCGAGTCCTTCGATCGCGACGCTTCGCTGCATGGCGAACTGCTCTCGCGCCCGCCGCAGCCAGTCCTCGTTCCACGCCTTTTCGCGCAGGACCAGCTCGGCCAGTTTCTGTGAATACGTCGATGCGCAGATCGTCATGTAGTGGTGGGCCTTTCGAAGCGTCGCCATCAGATCCAGAGAGGCGCCCATCCACCCGAGCCTCAGCCCCGTCAACCCGTGGCTTTTCGACAGACTCGACATGACGACGACATGCGAGCTCCGCTCCGCTGCAGTCGCCGGCCGCGAGCCGGTATGGAAGATCTCCCGGTAGACCTCGTCGCTGACGACGATGAAGCCGTGTTTTTCCGCCAGCCGGACGACCGCGTCGACCTGGTCTTCCGGGAGCACGCCGCCCGTCGGATTCGAGGGAGAGTTGATCAATATTGCTTTGGTCGCCGGGGTCACCAGCGCCTCGAGCTGCTCGACATCGATTCCCCATTTTCCGGGAACGAGTTGATACGGAACGGGCTCTCCGCCCGCGAGACTGATCATCGATGCATAGACCGCGAAGCCAGGATCAGGAGTCAGCACTTCGTCACCCGGTCCGACAAACGCCTGCATGAACGCGTACAGCGCCTCTTCCGAGCCGGTGGTCACGCAGATCTCGTCCGGAGTCAGCCCGTAACTCCTGCCGATGAGCTCCCGAAGCTCGACGGAGCCCGGAACTGCGGAGTAGCCGGTCTCGCACTCCCGCGCCGCACGCTCCATCAGCGAGCGCAACATGGCGTCCGGTTCGAGATTCGGCTCGCCGAGCCCCAGATTCACACAATCCGGTGTACCGAGATCGTTGATCTGCCGGATCAGCGACAGACCGATCGAATCGAATCGGGCTGCCGGTCGAATCGAGCTCAACGGAGCGCTTCCTCGAGCGCCGTCGCAGCGTCGGTCTTCTCATCCCGGTACTTCACGATCACCGGTGTCGTCACCGACAGGCCATGCTCCTTCGCGAACTCCCCTCTCATCGGACGGGCACCGGGGATGACGACCGCGCCAAACGGAATCTCGAGAGCGCGCTCTTTCGTCTTTCGATAGATCTGATCCCGCACGGCGTCGTAAACCGGCGTCGACGCCGTGATCACGACCCCGGCACCGATGACGGCCTTCGACCGGACGATCGTTCCTTCGTAGAGACCGGCATTTCCCCCGACGATGACGTCGTCCTCGACCACGACGGGAACGTTGCCGATCGGCTCGAGCACGCCTCCGATCTGTGCAGCGGCGCTGAGATGACACCGCTGGCCGATCTGCGCGCACGAGCCGACGAGTGCATGAGAGTCGATCATCGTGTTCTCGCCGACCCAGGCGCCGATGTTCACGTAGGCAGGCGGCATCATCACGACGCCTTTCGCGACGTACGCCCCTCTTCTGATCGAAGACCCGCCCGGAACGATTCGAACCTCGTCGTTTTTCGTGAATTTGCGCGAGGGAATGGTGTCCTTGTCGACGAACGACAGCGCTCCGGAAGCAAAGTCGGCCAGAACTCCGTGTCTGAACGCGAGAAGGATTCCCTCCTTGACCCAGGTATTCGCGGTCCACGTTCCCATGTCGTCTCGTTCTGCCGAGCGAATCTCCCCCTTTTCGAGCGCCGTAAGAAAGAGTCCGATCACACGAAGCGCTTCGGCTCGGGGCGTCTTCGGGTTGTCCTTCAGCTCCTCGATCCGGCTTCGGATGGCTTCGACATCGAGTCCTCCATAGGTCATGGCTTCTCCTCCCCGGGAAGTCCGCATTCCTCGATGATCTCGCGAAGGCGCCGGCGAGACTCGTCGGAGATCGGCGCGAGCGGACTGCGGACCGCTTCGCTCGGCAGCTCTCCCAGCATCGAAAGGACGGCCTTGGCGGGAGCGGGATTCGATTCAATGAAATTGCCGGTCATCAGAGGAAGGATTCTGAAGTGAATTTCTCGGGCTCTTTTCCAGTCGCCCTCGAGTGCGGAACGTACCATGGATGACATCAGCCGAGGAATCTCATTGGCGGCCACGGAGATCACGCCATCGGCTCCGAGCGCGATGATGGGGAGCGTCCACGCGTCGTCGCCGCTGATGACGAGAAATCCATCGTCCCGCAACCGTAGAATCTCCTGGATCTGATCGAGGTTCGCCGACGCTTCCTTCACACCGATGACATTGGGGAGATCGCGGCTCAGCCCGAGCACCGTCGCAGCAGCGAGGTTGCAACCTGTCCTTCCCGGAACGTTGTAGACGATCAGCGGGACGCCGCTCTTCTTCTTCTCGACGGCCTCGGCTTGGGCGCCGAAGTGGCGGCGCAACCCGTCCTGCGAGGGCTTGTTGTAGTAGGGAGTGATCGTCAGCAATCCGTCGGCGCCGAGGTCGATCGCCTCGAGCGAGAACTCGATCGCCTTGCCGGTCGCGTTCGAGCCCGCGCCCGCAAGCACCGGCACCCGTCCGTTGCTGACCTCGATCGTCAGTTCGATGACGCGGAGGTGCTCTTCGAAGCTGAGCGTCGGATTCTCGCCGGTCGTGCCACACGGGACGAGGTAGTCGACGCCCCCGTCGATCTGGCGCTCCACCAGTTTTCGGAAAGTCGGCTCGTCGAGCGCTCCGCTTTTCGTGAAGGGAGTGACGAGCGCGACTCCGGTTCCTCTGAAACGTTCGGAATTCATGTCCGATGACCGGTGGCAAAAGGGAGGCCATGGTTGAAGGTTGGAAGTTCGGAACCCACGTCATCCTGAGCCCGGCGAAGCGCGTGCGAAGGATCTGGCGGACGGTCGTGACTCGATGTGACCAGCGCCTGCAGAGGCGACTCACGAGCCCCCGCCCAGATTCTTCGCCGTCCTTCGGCGGCTCAGAATGACGTGGCTTTGGATATGGCGAAAGTGGATCGAACCCCGAACCTCCAACTTCCAACCCCCGCCCGGTTAGCGATAGATTTCCGGCGACCGATGATCCATCCCAGTCCCATCGTCCTCGAAAACGATGCGATCCGTCTCGAACCGCTGATCCCGGAGCATGCGCCGGATCTCGTCCGGGCGGTTCAGGATGACGAGTTGTGGAAGCTCTGGTACACGGCCGTGCCCGAGCCATCCGATGTGTACGGATACATCGAACGCGCGCTCGCTGGCCAGAACGAAGGTTCCATGCTTCCATGGGCTGTTCGCGAGAAGAACTCCGGCGCGATCATCGGGTCGTCGCGGTATCACGACATCGTCGCCGCGATCGATCGGGTCGAGATCGGGTACACCTGGTACTCGAAGCAATGGCAGAGAAGACACGTGAACACGAACTGCAAGCTCCTGCTGCTCGGGCACGCATTCGAGCGGCTGGGGTGCGCGGTCGTCGGCTTTCGTACGGACAACTTCAATCGCGCTTCGCAACGCGCGATCGAAGCTCTCGGTGCCAAACGGGACGGGATTCTGCGCCATCACCAGGAGCGACGTGACGGTACGGCTCGAGACAGCTACATGTACAGCATCCTCGCCTCTGAATGGCCCGATGTGAAGCGCCATCTCCAGCTCCGTCTCGACCGGAATGCTGCGTCAGGGTGACGAGAGTTTTCGAGGCTCGAAACCTCCAGCCTCAACTCGCGACGGCGAGGGTCATCGGCTGCTGTCCGCCCATGCCGTTTTCCCCTCCGAAGGGCTGCCAGCCCTCGACCACCTCCCGGCGGACCGCGGCGCGAGCCGGCTCTTCAGCGCTCGCCCACACTGCCGAGAGCGGGGTGCTCGCCAGGTACTGGTCGAGGAACTCAGCGGGTGGAGGCATGGTCAGGGGGATTTTCTCCTCCCGGATGTCCATCGTGTCGAACCCTCCGTCGCGAAGCAGCTTCTCGATCTCGTTCCTCTCGTGGAGCGAGAAAACCTGGCGCACGAAACCCGCCGCGGGAGGCTCGAGGTGCCGACCCAGGGCCTGCTCGAGCACGCCGAACAACGGTGTCATCGGGCCCGGCAGGCTCAGCAGCACTCGGCCTTCCGGCGTCAGTACCCGCCGCATCTCGCGGATTGCCTGAACGCGGTCCTGGAAGAACTGCAGGGACATCTGGCAGAGAACGACGTCGAACGCGTCGTCGCCGAGAGGAATCGACTCGGCCGGCGCCTGATGCCATTCCACCGGGGCCTCCTCCGGCACGACCGTGGATGCGACCGCGAGCATTGCCGGGTTCACGTCGATGCCCACGACCGAACCTTCGGGGCCTACCTTCTCGATGGCCATCCGCGCGACGATTCCCGTGCCGCATCCGACGTCGAGCGCCCGTTCACCCGGCTCCAGACGCGCGGCCTCGGTCAGATGCTCGGCAACCGGTCTGCCGATCGCCGGGACGAAGAAACGCTCGTAATTCTCCGCCGCGATGATCCCGTGAGATTTTTCGAAATCCGCTGGTGCCATGGCTCAAAACCGTAGAGGATCACCGCCGATGATGCAAGTTCAGAACAGGATCCTCTATAACTCCATCAGTTCCGCAAAGCTCATGAATCCCGTACTGCCTCCGATCCGCTCCGCCGCCAGGACCGCCCCGGTGGCGAACCCGTCGCGGCTTCGCGCACGGTGGGAGAGCTCGACCAGATCCTCGGGCGAATCGAGAAAGAGCGTGTGAAGGCCGAACTCCGCGCCGACGCGCGAGGAGACGATCGGCGGCTGCTCTCCGAAGCCTTCGGCGAAGACCTTTCCCAACCGGATCGCCGTGCCGCTCGGCGCATCCTTCTTCTGCGAATGGTGCCGCTCCTCGATCCCCGCCTCGAATCCGCCGAACTTACTCGCGAGCTCACCCGCGACTACCCCGAGCCGGAAGAGGATGTTCGCGCCGGGCGAGAAGTTGGCCGCATGGACCATCCCGATTTCGGCCTTCTCAACTCGTTTCCGGATTTCATCCTCGCGGTCGTTCCAGCCCGTCGTTCCCGTGACGAGCGCTTTTCCGGCCTCGCAGGCCGCTTGGACGACCCGGTCGATCGCGTCGGCGTGCGAAAAGTCGATGATGACATTTGCATCGCCGATCGCGGCCGGGGAGATCGGATTGGAGGAATCGAATCGACCGGCGATCTCGTGGCCGCGCGATTCGCAGACGCGCTCGACCGCCCGGCCCATCCGTCCGGTTCCGTGAATGGCGAGTTTCATGGAATCCGGCTTTCCGAGTACGCCGGCTCGTATTTGATCTCGACGAAGAGCTCGTTCATGGATGAATCATACCCGCGGCCAGGGCAGACGCTCGTGGAATGATACGCGCCGGTTGGAAACCGGCGATACGGCCGCTTGAAAAGCGGCGCTACATTGGCCTTTGGAACGCGCCTAGCTTTCGAAGGCGGCGTGGTGAATCTTGCGCACCGCGTCCTCCGCGTCCTCTTCGCTCACGACGACGGTGAGGTTGAGCCCGGACCTCGCGAGCGACATCATCGCGATCGGAACGTCCTTCAGCGATGCGAAGATCCTCGAGGCGGTCGGCGGATCTCCGAGGATCTCGCGACCGACGATCGCGATCGCCGCGTAGCCGGACTCGACATCGACTCGCCCGAACTCCGCCAGCCCCTTCTCGATCTCGTCGAGCCGTGCGTGAGCGTCGACGGTCAGCGAGATCGAGACCTCCGAGGTCGCGATGACGTCCACTGAAGCTTCCACCCGTGCGAAAACGTCCAGGACGCTGGCGAGAATGCCGTGCGTCCCGAGCATCCTGGGCGAGCTCACCGTCACGATCGCCATCCCCGAACTGATTGCGACCGCCCGCGGGCGGCATCGCGTCCCGTCTCCGTCCCGAGAGATCAGCGTTCCCGGGCTCGATGGGTTGCCTGTGTTCCTGATGCGCACCGGGATGTCGCGCTCGACGGCCGGTTCGATCGTTCGCGGATGGAGCACCTTCGCCCCGAAATAAGCGAGCTCGGCCGCTTCGGCATACGTGAGCTGCTCGATGAGCCTCGCTCCCGGGATCATTCGCGGATCGGAGGTCATCATCCCGTCGACGTCGGTCCAGATCTGGATCTCCTCGGCGCCGATCGCCGCCCCGACGATCGCGGCGCTGTAATCCGATCCGCCTCGACCGAGGGTCGTGATCGCCCCGGACATCGCCCGGCCGTAGTACCCCCCCATCACAGGGATCCGCCCCTTCTCGACCTCGGGGATGATCTTCTCGGCCGCGGCGCGCGCTGTCGCCTCCATGATGGGCTCGGCGTTGCCGAACGCTTCGTTGGTCCGGATCACCTCACCGGAGTCGACGTGAACGGCGCGAAGTCTTCGGGTGCGGACCGTATACGCGAAGAGCACCGACGACAGGGTCTCGCCGAGCGAGACGATCTTGTCGCGGGCGCGCGGACTGACCTCACCGACCAGGCTGAGGCCGCGGAGCACGGCGAGGATCTCGTCGAGCTGCCTTCCGAGCTGCGAGTTGAACGATTCGAAAAAATCGGATTTCTGGATGACGAGCTCGTTGGCGACTTCCTCATGGCGCGTCCTCACCTTCGCGACGGTTCTCTGCGCCGCTTCCCAGTCACCGGCGGCTGCATCGGCTGCGGCCTGGACGAGATCGTTTGTGACGCCCGAGAGCGCGGATACGACGACGACCGCCCCCCGGTCGGCGACCTCCGAGACGATTCCGATCGCTCGGGAAAGGGCCTCGACGCTTCCGACGGAGGTTCCTCCGAACTTGAGAACGATCATCCTGCTGGTACGAGCCCCTTCGCGTGAATCAATTCGGCGTTCAGGAGCGCCGCCCCGGCGGCTCCACGGATCGTGTTGTGAACGAGCGCAACCATCCGGACGTCGAGAACCGGACAGGAGCGAAGACGTCCGACCGTGACGACCATCCCTCTTCCACTGTCGCGATCCAGGCGCGGCTGCGGCCGGTCGTCTTCCTCGGCAAGCACCACCGGTTTCGGCGGCGCCGAAGGAAGCCTGAGTCGCTGCGGCTCCCCCTCGAAGTTCCGGATTGCTTCACGGGCATCCTCGATCAGCACGTCGATCGGAAAGCTCTGTCGAAGATTTTCACTGTACCGATACCGGAAAGAGATGCAGACCATGTGTCCGTCGGTGACCGGCACCCGGTTGGCGTGGGCTGAGATCGTGATCGGAGCCTCGCGGAAACCATCGCTTTCCCACAGCCCGAGAATTCTCTGCGGCTCGGACTCGATCTTCTCTTCCTCTCCGCCAATGTGAGGAACCACGTTATCGCTGATGTCCCAGGCAGTTACCCCGGCGTACCCTGCTCCTGAAATCGCCTGCATCGTCGCCACGTGCATCGTTTCGATGCCGTGCTGTCGTTCGATCGGAGCGATGGCGAGAGTCAGACCGATCGTGGAGCAGTTCGGGTTCGTGACGATGAAGCCTTCCCCTCCGCGTCGCGCCTTCTGCCGCTCGATGGCGTCGAGGTGACCGGCATTGATCTCAGGAATCAGCAGGGGAACGTCCGGGTCCATTCGATGGTTCTTCGCATTCGAGATGACCGCGTGCCCCCTGTCCGCGTACGTCTCCTCCGCGGATCCGGCAACTGACGAATCGAGAGCCGAGAAAACGATCCGGCTCGACAGCTCGGAGCCGAGCTCTTTGACCACCATTCCAGCGGCTTCCTCCGGCAATCGCGTCGAAAGCCGCCACGGAGCTGCGTCGGCGTAATTCCTCCCGGCACTCCGCTCCGATGCAACCAGCTCCGAAACACGGAACCACGGGTGCTCTTCGAGAAGCTGGACGAAGCGCTGCCCGACGGAGCCCGTGGCTCCGAGGACCGCAACCGGAAGGCGCCCTCCATCGAGCACCTCCTGCGGCAACTGTTCAGATTCGGTCTCGGCGACTGTCATCGGTGTGGCCGCTCAGCGAAATCGCTTGTTCAACCGGCTCATCGAAAGCTTGTTCACCTTCTCGATGATCGGGTCGAGAACCTCGTGCTGCGCCGCCGACAGCGCTGCAATCCCGGTGCGCGCGAGCTTCAACATCGCTTCGGACTCTTCCTGTGAGAAGGTCCGGCCCTCGGCTGAGCCCTGGATCTCGACGAACTGATCGTTGTCCGTCGCCACAATGTTCATGTCGACGTCGGCCTTCGAATCCTCCCGGTAGATCAGATCGAGCATCGGGACACCGCCCACGATTCCGACCGAGACCGCGGCAATCCATCGCGAGAGCGGCCAGGCGAGAATCCGTTCTTCCAGATAATGGTTCCCCAGCGCCATGACGAGAGCCACGAAACCGCCGGTAATGGAAGCTGTGCGCGTCCCGCCATCCGCCTGAATGACGTCGCAATCGATCCAGACCGTCCTCTCCCCGAGCGCTTCGAAGTCGACCGCCGCGCGCAGTGACCGCCCGATCAGCCGCTGGATCTCCAGAGTCCGGCCCCCCTGCTTCCCCCGAGACGCCTCGCGCTGGGTGCGCTCATTGGTGGCGCGTGGCAGCATGCCGTACTCGGCTGTGATCCATCCCTTGCCGGTTCGATGGAGAAAGGAGGGAACTCTCTCTTCGATCGACGCGGTGCAGATCACTTTCGTGTCGCCCGCCTCGATCAGACACGATCCTTCCGCATTCTTGATGAAACCGGGGTTCAGAATGACCGGCCGAAGCTCATCGAAGGCCCGTCCGTCGATCCGCTCGACGCGCTCATCGTTCATTGAGCCAGCATATCAGGGCTGTCCGATCATGGATCAGCGCAACGGCGCAGTCTCAGGCCTTCAGACCCGCCATGCGGCTCTGCGACTCAGCCAGTACGTCTCTGTGGAGACTGTTGCCATGAGAGTCCATCGTAACGATCGCGGTGAAACCCTCGACCCAGAGGTGCCAGATTGCCTCCGGGCTTCCGAGATCGAGCCAGTCGACCCCATCCACGCGCGTGATTGACTCTGCACAAACCTGAGCTGCACCACCGATCGCATGCATGTAGACCGCACCGTATTTCGCGCAACCCTCCAGAGTTTTTGACCCCATCCCGCCCTTGCCGATCACTCCGCGAATTCCATGGTCGCGCATCACCTCCCACTGGTACGGTTCCTCGCGCGAGGAGGTCGTCGGGCCCGCTGCCTTGCACACCCACTTCCCCTCTTCCTCGATCATGACCGGGCCGCAGTGATAGATGATGTGGCCTCGCAAATCCACCGGGGGCGCGACTCCCTCGTGAATCCTGTGATGAACGGCGTCCCGTCCCGTGAAGAGCCGCCCGGTGATCGCGACCGAGTCACCCACTCGGAGCTCCCGGATCGTCTCCTCACTGACTGGCGTGGTCAACGCGACTCGGGCCATGCCATCCTCGCCTCGCTCGACTTCTCGAGCGCTTCCACCGTGCTATTCATACAGCCACTTCCTGACCGTTCCGTCGGCAGCCATTTCGACGCCTCGGCGCCGGTAAGCCCAGCACATGTAGGCCACGCTGACGTAGAAACTCGCTGGAAGCCGGTTCAGCTTGCCGATTTTGCAGGCCAGCAGCGTGGTTTTTCCGCCGAAGCCCATCGGGCCGATACCGAGTCTGTTGGCCTTCTCCACCACGCGCGACTCCATCTCGCCGAGCACCGGGTCGTCGTTCCGATCCGCCATCGTCCGCAGAAGCTGCTCCTTCGCATGCGAGTAGCCGGTAGCGCGGTCTCCTCCGATGCAGACCCCGAGGATCCCGGGACCGCAACCCTGTCCCTGCGCGCGGACGACGGAATCGAGAATCGCGTTTTCGACGCCCGCGAGGTCGCGCCCTCCGAGCTCGGGGTCCGGCAGGCTGTACTGCGCGTTCATGTTCTCGCATCCACCGCCTTTCAGAACGAGCCGTACGTCGAGGTAGTCCTCCCGCCATTGATGAAAATGAAAGACCGGCGAACCGGGGCCGGTATTGTCGCCGGTGTTTTTTCCGGTGACCGAATCGACGCTGTTCTGACGGAGATAACCCATCCGTGTCGCAAGTCGGACCACATCGGTGATCGTTTCCTCGAGCTCGATCTGGTCGTACCCGACGGGCGTCCTGATGAAGAAGATAATCGTGCCGGTGTCCTGACAGAGCGGGAGCGATTTTGATTTCGCCAGGTTGATATTGCAGCCGATGACATCGAGGGCGACCTCGGCGTTGGACCCTTCCTCTTCGTCGCCTCTCGCCTCGGAGATTGCCCAGGCGACGTCGTCGGGAAGGATCGTGCTGGTCTTCCGGATGAGCTCGAGAATCGTCCGTCCGGACTCGGGCAGACGAGCGGTTTCATCCTGAATCGGTTCGGCAGTCATTTCTCCTCCGCATTACTCATCCGCCGCGCATCACCGGGCGTTTCAACTCCCGTCAGCCCCCCGCTCTTCCACTTGCGCGGCGGCGGTTACATTACTGCAGGGACGAAATGATCTGTATAGAATGAGGCCTCGGCGACCGCCCCGACAGCGGCGGACCTGAGTACATCCATCAACACCAATCAGGAGGAATCATGATTTCCAACCAATCGCGCTCGCTCGTGATGGCACTGGCAATCCTCGCGCTTGTCCTGCCCCTTGCGGCACAGGACATTTCGGCCTGGGAGGACCGCACGACTGTCACTACTCTCGACAACGGGCTCACCGTCGTCGTCGTCGAGCGCCACGAGGCGCCGGTGTTCTCGTTCTTCACCCATGTCCGCGCCGGAGGAGCCCAGGAAGTCCCCGGGATTACCGGTCTCGCTCACATGTTCGAGCACATGGCTTTCAAAGGAACCTACGACATCGGAACCGAGGATTACGCGGCGGAGAGGGCAGCTCTCGAAGAAGTCGAGCGCGCCTACGTCGCCTACGATCGAGCCCGCCGCATGGAGACGGGCGCCGACCAGGCGGAGATCGAGCGGCTGGAACAGGGCTGGCGTGATGCGATGGAGCGTGCCGACAGCTTCGTGAAGAGTAACGAGTTCGGCGAGATCATCGACCGGGTCGGCGGAGTCGGACTCAACGCGTTCACCAGCTCCGATGAGACCGGCTATTTCTATTCGATGCCCGCCAATCGACTCGAGCTCTGGGCATATCTCGAGTCGGAGCGATTCATCGAGCCGGTGATGCGGGAGTTCTACAAAGAGCGCAACGTCGTGACCGAAGAACGCCGGATGAGAACCGAGAGCAACCCCATCGGGCGTCTCATCGAGCAATTTCTCGCAACGGCCTTCACCGCCCATCCCTACGGCCAGCCAGTCGTCGGGTGGCCTTCCGATCTCAGCACTTTCTCCGCCACCGACGCGATGGAGTTCTACAGAAAGTACTACGTTCCTTCGAACATGGTCGTGACGCTCGTCGGTGACGTCACTTCGGAGACGGCGCTTCCAATCATCAGAAAGTACTTCGGCAGGATTCCAGCCGGCGACCCGCCTCCGATCCTTCGGACGAGCGAACCGCCTCAATTCGCAGAGCGGGAAGTCATTCTGGTCGACGAATCGCAGCCCTTCTACATCGAGGGTTACCACAAGCCCGCGGCGAATCATCCCGACAACGCGATTTACAACGCGATCTCCGACATCCTGTCTAATGGCCGCACCTCGAGGCTTTACCGCGCACTGGTCAGAGATCAGCAGATCGCGGCAGTCGCCGCCGGATTCAACAACTTCCCCGGCGACCGGTACTCGAACCTGTTCGCCTTCTACGGGGTACCGACTCCCGGTCACACCCCGGAGGAGATCCGCGACTCGATCCACGCCGAGATCGACCGGCTCAAGACCGAAGCGGTCTCCGAGGACGAACTCCAGATGGTGAAGACCCGCGCCAAAGCTTCGCTGCTTCGCCAGCTCAGAAGCAATCAGGGAATCGCCATTCAGTTCGGTACCTACCAGTCGACCCAGGGGGACTGGCGAGAGCTGTTCCGGGATGTCGAGGAGATCGACGCCGTAACGGCTGACGACATCCTTCGGATTGCAAACGAAACGTTCACGGACGCCAATCGGACATCGGCAATGATCCGATCGACGAACATGGCAGGAGGTGCCCAGTGAAAACCAGACTCAGCCTTCTGTTGATCACACTGGCAGTAACAATCGCAGGATGTGCGACGTCCGACTCGGCAACGACGTCGAGCCGCGCCGCCGGCATTCCTGATACCTGGACCGCAATCTCGACGCCGGAGCTCCGCTCATTCGACATCGCCGAACCGAAACGGATCGAGCTCTCCAACGGGCTGGTGATCTTTCTTCAGGAAGACCACGAGGTGCCGCTGATCAAGGGCATCGTCACCATTCGCGGCGGTGAGCGCAACGTGCCGGGATCGAAGGCCGGCCTGACCGACGTCTACGGCCAGGCGTGGCGCACCGGCGGAACGACGTCGATGACCGGCGACGAAATCGACGAGATGCTCGAAGCCCGCGCCGCAATCGTCGAAACGTATGCCGACGTCGACTCGAGCGGAATGACGTGGGATTCGCTCACGGAAGACTTCGAAACCACTTTCGGTGTGGCGATGGATCTCCTTCAGAACCCCGAGTTCCGCGAGGAGAAGATCGGACTCGCGAAGAATCAGGTTCGTACGGGCATTGCTCGTCGAAATGACAACCCGGCCGCGATCGCGTCCCGCGAAGCGAGGAAACTCGTCTATGGGACCGGCTCGCCATACGCCCGGAACGTCGAGTACGACACGCTCGCGGCGGTCGATCGAGACGATCTGATCGCCTTCCACGAGCGCACCGTCCACCCGAACAACATGATCATCGGCATCGTCGGCGACTTCGATCCGATCCAGATGGAATCGCGCCTCCGACGCGCCTTCGGCGACTGGGACCGCGGCCCTGAGATCGAGGCGCCGGTCATCGCGCTGGAAACAGCCGATCCTGGCGTGTACTTCATCCCGAAGAACGACGTCACGCAAAGCAACATCAGGATCGTGGCTCCCGGCGCGCTCCGCGACGACCCCAACTACTACGCCCTTCGCGTGATGAACGAGATTTTCGGCGGCGGCTTTTCTGCCCGGCTCTTCTCCCGCATCCGCTCGGATCGCGGGCTCGCATACTCGGTCGGTGGCGGAGTCGGTACTGCTTACGATCACCCCGGTCTGTTCCAGATCAGCATGGGAACCAAGAGCGGCACGACCCTCGAAGCGATCAAGGCGCTTTATGGTGAGATCGAGTCGTTCCAGGCAGGCCCGATCGAGGAAGCTGAGCTCACCCGTGCTCGTGAATCGCTACTCAACTCGTTCATCTTCAGCATCGACTCGAAAGAGGAGGTTTTGCGGGAGAAGATGACGCTCGAGTTCTACGGCTATCCGCTCGATATGATCGACCGATTCCAGTCGGAAATCAGCAGCGTCACTCTCGACGACGTACAGCGCGTCGCACGGGATTACATCGACCGCGAGAACCTCGCGGTTGTGGTCGTCGGAAAGGCGGACGACTTCGACGCCGATCTCTCGACCCTCGGTCCCGTGACCGAGATCGACATCGCGATTCCGGAACCCGGCTCGACATCAATGGTCGAGCTCGAGACGGATGCCGCCGGCCAGAGCACCCTCGACAAAGTCGTCCGGGGCCTCGGCGGCGCTGCCGCGGTCGACCGGGTCCGCTCGATCCGACGAGTCGCCGACATCAACATCACGCTTCCGCAGGGCCAGGGCGCGATGAGCGCCAAACTCGACTCGGTCGAGAAGTACCCGGGCTCGTTCCGCCAGACGATCGCTCTGCCGATGGGACAGATGACGACCATCGTCGGCGATGACGTCGCCGTGATGATGACACCCGGCGGCAACCAGGCTCTTCCGGCGGCGCAGCGGCAGGAAACACTCAAACAGCTCACCAAGTCGCCAATCAATATCGTCCAGCATCGCAACGATGCCGCCTACCGCTTCTCCTCGGGCGGCACCCAAACGATTGATGGCAGGACCGTCGAGGTGCTCGACGTCGATGCAGCCGGCGTTCGAATTCGCTGGTTCGTCGATCCGCGAAGCGGCTACATTGTCCGCAGCGAAGGAGGAAGCCTCAGCATGATGGGCACTCCGGTGAACGAAAGAGTCGACTACTCCGATTTTCGCAACGTCGAGGGAATCGTTCAGCCTTACAGGATGACGGTTTACGAAGACGGCAATCAGGCGGCTTCGATCAATATCACCGAGATCGATGTTAACCCGACCGTCGCTCCCGACTTCTGGATGGTGCCGTCGAACTAGCGGATATCCACGAACCGCGATGAAAAGGGGGCCGGGATTTCCGGCTCCTTTTTTTGTCATTCTGAGCCGGCGAAGCACGGCGAAGAATCTGGGGGCCGGCTCGTGAATCGACCTTGCCGCTCAGAGTCATGCTTCAATCACGACCACCAGCCAGATTCTTCGCCGCGCTTCGCCGGCTCAGAATGACGAGGGTGTGGCGATGTCGAGAGCCTCAACCTCCTACCCGGCCAGCGATCGAATCCCGTTGATGATGAACTGAACACCGATCGCGCCGAGCAGCAACGCCATGACTTTGGCGAACACCGCCTGACCCCGCTCTCCGATGAGCCGCGAGACCGGAACTGCAATCAGCATCACCAGCCAGGCCGCGATCCCCACGGCGAAAATCGCCCCGATCACCGCGAGGCGCTGTTCGAAGTCCCGGTAGAGATTCACGAACACCATGACGGAGCTGATCGCACCCGGCCCTGCGAGCATCGGGATGGCGATCGGCACAATCGCAACCGACATCGGATCACCCGACCGCTCCGGCTCGGCAGTGTCCACGGCTTCGTCCCAACTCGGCTGGTTCGGCTCGTAGCGATTCTCGTCCTGAATCAGATTCCGAAGAGCACGCGTCAGAAAGAGAATGCCTCCCATGATCTGGAACGCCTCGATCGTAATTCCAAAAAAGCGGAAGAGATACTCACCGGCGAAGAGAAAGATCGTCAGCACGAGGATGCACGCGACGCTCGCGTAAAGCGCGACCCGCTTACGCGACCCACGAAGTGACCCCTCCGTCATCGCGAGATACGAGGGAACGATCGCGAGCGGGTTGACCAGCGTCAGCAGCGCGATGAAGGAGAGTGTCGCAATCCTGAAATATTCGGTCATAAATGCCTGGGACGGAACGAGGTTGCTTCGCCGGCGGACGAACTCCTAACCCCGGCCTGCTCGTCGCTAATCCCGGTCTCAAATATGATGGAGCTCGATGGCTTACCTCACGCTGTTGTCGCTCCACTCGTGGAACCGCTGGATCGTGCTTTTCCTGGTCATAGCTCTGCTCGTAGCGGCCGTCAAAGGCTGGAATCGGGCCACGGACGCGAGGGCGCTCGAAAAACTCAGCCTTTTCACGATCGTTTCCATCGACGTTCAGCTTCTGCTGGGAATCATCCTCCTCTTTCTCTCACCGTACGTCGCGGGATTCGTCGCCGACCCCGGGCCCGCAATGTCCAACTCGGTGGTTCGATTCTGGGGGGTCGAGCACACGACCGCTATGCTCGTCGCGGTCGTTCTCGCGCATGTCGGGCGGATCAGGATCAAGCGCGCCGAATCGGCGATCAAGGCGCACCGCCGGGGTGCCATCTTCTTCGGCCTCTCGCTGCTCCTGATGCTTCTCGCGATCCCCTGGCCTTTCATGGCGTACGGCCGGGACCTGTTCCGGGTGTGATTCGGATTCACTTTTCACCGAGTACTCTGGTCCGAAGCTCATCGATCGCACCGTCCAGCACTCCGGCCACTCTACGATAGCTCTCGATCCCGAAACCGAAAGGGTCCTCGACCTCCAGTACGAGGAGCCGATCTTCGGCGACGCCGAAATCCGAGCGGAGCCGTTCGGCAATCCCTTCGGTCAGCGCCACGACATGGTCGTAGCGATCGAGATCGAGACCGCTCACGTGCCTCGCCCGGTGTTGTGACAGATCGAGGGAGCGTTCCCGCGCGACCTCCATCGCTTCGTGTGTCGAGGGGTTCCCCTCCCAGGCGGCGACGCCCGCGCTCTCCACTTCGACTTCATCACCCCAGACGTCCCGCGCCATCACCTCCGCCAGAGGGCTTCTGCAGATATTTCCGAGGCATACAAAAAGGACCAGAGGGCGGGATCGCTCTTCCACGGCGCAAGCCTGTCACGAGGCGTGCAGCCCGGCAAGAGGATGACTCCGGAGCTCGTTGTTCGATCCGTGAACCGTGGGGCCCTCCTCTATACTGGCTCTGATGATCGGTTGCGACGAAAAGGAAGCACGCAATCTCCGGCTGGCGCTCGAGCTTTTCGAGGCCGGTGAAGAGCTGAAGCGTCAGGCGCTCAGGCGGGCCCATCCCGAGGTCACCGAGACCGAGATCGAATCGATGATCATCGCCTGGTTGAGAGAGCGTCCTGGAGCACCGCACGGAGACTCTCCCGGCCGGCGCATCTCGCTGGATGAGCTCCTCAGTCGATGAACCGGCTTCAGCGAATTCTCGAAAGGGTGAAAACCGATCTCGATTCGCTCGGAGTCCCCTGGTGTCTGGCCGGAGGGCTCGCGGTTTCCGTCTGGGGCGAACCAAGGTTGACGCGCGACATCGACGTCATCGTCGCTGTGAGCTCAGACCAACAGACTGAAGAACTGATTCGGCAGCTTCAGGATGACAGCCGTTTGGATGTGACGAGGGCTAAACGGGGTTCGAGGTTCGGCGAAATGATCTCGCGCGATTCCCTCCGACGTCATTCTGAGCCCGGCGAAGCGCGGGCGAAGAATCTGGGCGGGGGATCGTGAGTGAGCGGTGCAGGCGATGGTCACGTTGAGCCACGACCGTCCCCCAGATCCTTCGCCGTCCTTCGGCGGCTCAGGATGACGTGGACCGCGTTGCACCACCGGCCACCGGCTACTGGCAACCGCCTTACTCGGATCCGGTGCGAAGCCTCACATATTTGTGGAGCCTCGAAGGGCCCGCTCTCGCCAGCGCTGCGCGGTCTGCGCGTCTCCGAGCGTTTCGTACGTCGTCGCGGCCGCTTCCCGTGCTCTCGGAGTAGGATTCGCCTCGACCATCCGTTCGATGATCGCATCGACCCGTTCGGGCCGGTTCGCGAACACCATGACGACGGCGAGACTCGTATAAGGCCGCAGGTTCCGGGGATTCGCGGCAATCTCCCTTTCGAAAGCCCGCGCGGCGAGATCCCATTCGGACTGTCGTGCATGCAGGTCACCCTGAACCGATTCGAGATCCACGACGCTCTGCCCTGTCTTTGCGGCGATCGCTCGGGCGCGGCCGAGCTCCGCTTCGGCCTCAGCGAGCCGGTTTTCGTCGAGGTAGCTGTCTGCGATGACGACCGCAGCAGCCAGTGGCCGATACTCTTTCGCCAGAGCCGCTTCTCTTCTCGCTTCCTCTCCGTTTCCTTTCCGCCTGGCAATCCTCGCCAGCAGAAGATGGGCGCCGCCCGGATTCCCGCCCAACGCCAACCGCGCGTGCTCCGCGGCGTCCTCGAGCTCCCCTTCCGCAAGCATCGCGGCGCCGGCAGAGAGTGCGAGCTCGTCGAGCAGCTCCGGAGAGGCCTCCATCGCCGACTTCCAGGCATCGATCGACGCGCGCCCTTCTCCCGCCTCGTCGAGCAGATCAGCCAGAAGAATCCAACCCTCCGTGAAGGCGGGACTCGCGCCGACGAGGGACTGCAGCTTCCCGATCGCCGGCAGAACCTCCCCCGACGAAGCTATCGCCGAAGCCTCCCGGAGCAGATCGAGATCCCCGATCCGGTCCTTCGGATCAGGCAGACTTCCTTCCGGATTTCGCACCGATCCGACGTACCCGAGCGCCGAAAGCCGGGCCGCCTCCTCGGGATCGACTGCCGTCGGGGCGACGATCTCCCTGTCGATGGCAGCCAGATGCTCCCTCAGACGGGCCAGAGCTCTCCGCTCCGTGCTCGCGATGTTGCGCTGCTCCCGAGGATCGTCGACATAGTCGTAGAGCTCGACGGCCGGAGCCTCGATCATCTGAAACCGCTCGTCGGCGACCGAGTAAAGCTCGCTCCATCCGAGATGAAACCGCGGGTAGAGCGTCTCCGCGTAGATGGTCGCGTGATGGGGTGCGGAAAGAAGTGACCGGCCATCTGGTGCATCGAATGGAACACTCGCGACCGCGGCGATCGTCGGCGCGATGTCGGTGAGATCGACCAGGCCGGCTTCTCTCGACCCCCCGTTGCGCCCGCCCGGGAGCTTCACCATCAAAGGAACGTGAAGCGCCTCTCGGTACAGGAATACTCCGTGCTCGAGCTCGCCGTGATCGCCCAGGCCTTCCCCATGATCCGACATGAAGATGATGAGGGACTCGTCGTAAAGACCGCCTTCACGGAGTGCGGTCAGCAAGTGACCCAGGGCCGAATCCGCTGCTTCGATCTCGGCGTCATAGTGAGAGTCCGGGTGGCGCGAGGCGAAGGGTTCGGGTGCGCTCCACGGCGCGTGTGGCTCGTACAGATGAACGAAGGCAAAAAAAGGTTCACTTTCCTGCTCGATCCACTCCACCGCCCGTTGTACCGTTTCGGTCCCGCGCCGCTGCAGTTCACCCGCCGATACACCTTCCGCATGACCGACCTCGTCGTCATACTGATCGAAGCCCGTATCCAGTCCAGTCGCATCACGCAGTACCCACGAAGAGACGAAAGCTCCGGTTCGATAACCGGAACGGCGGAGCGCCTCCGTGATCGACGGGGTCCCGGAGTCGAGATGAAAACCGATGTTGTTCCGAACGCCGTGCTCCGGGGGAATTGCTCCGGTCAGAGCGGAGACGTGTGCGGGAAGCGTCAGCGGGACATTCGTCGACGCATTGTCGAAAACGATCGAATCCGCAGCGAGGCTGTCGATGGCCGGTGTCGAAACGCGATCGTAGCCGTAGGCGGGAAGGTGATCGGCGCGCAGCGTGTCGACCGAGATCAGAATGATCGAGGGGGATCGGCTCGGTTCAGGATTCTCGCTACGCGAGCAGGACGGCGATCCGAAGAAGATCAGCGCGGCACAGAGAAGGTGGGTGGTGCCGCGACGCTCCAAGCAGAACCTGCGCGTGAAGCCGATCCTCCTCACCGCGACCACTTCGACGCCAGATCTTCGCGCCCGAGCTTCCTGTAGGCATCCGCGATCATCGGTGACGAGCCCGGGTTGGCGCGCTCGAGAGACTCCGCGGTCCTCTCCGCCTGTTCGAAGCTTCGTTCGAGCACATGGATCGCGATCAGGCGCAGATAGGCTTCCCGATTGTGCGGGAAGAGCTCAATCTCCCTACGGAAGCTCTGCTTCGCCTCGTCGATTCGGCCGAGTCTCGCGAGAGCATCAGCCCTCAGCATTTCCAGGGTTTCGAGCGGTTTCCGGGCAGCGCCGGCGGCCTGATCCAGCGCAGCCAGCGCCTTTTCGGGCTGCCGTCGCGCAATCTCGATCTGGCTCCGCACGAGCATCGCCTCGGCGTAGAGAGGATCGCCCGTCCGAAGCTCCGACAGCTCAACCTCGGCAGCGGCAGCATTTCCCGCGAGCAATCTCGCCCGCGCTCTTGCAATCCTGGCCGCTTCCGGATGCTGCGTTTCAGCAAGGTCTGCGTGCTCCACCGCCTCTTCGAACCGACCCAGGGCCGTCAGTACCCTTGCGATCGAGAGCGAAGTACCGGCGGCCAGGTTCGGGGCAGTTTCGATCGCGCGACGATACGACGTGTTTGCGTCCTCGAGCCTGTTCATCCGCTCGTATGCACGCGCCAGCAGGATCCAGGCATCTGCAAAGTGGGGATTCCCATCGAGCAGCTTCTCCAGATTCTCCACCGCATGCCCGGCTTTGCCCTCCTGCAGAAGAGCGTGTGCCCCGGTGAAAGTCTCGAGCTCGCCGATTTTCTCCTTCGGATCAGGCAGCGAACCTTCCGGAGCCGAACCGCCGGAAAGGTAGCCCAGCGACGCGAGCTTCTCGGCCTCGCCCGGATCGATCGCCGCCATCGGGCGAATCGTACGGTCATAGGATCCGGTCAGTTCACGAAGCCTAGCCACCACGCGCCGTTCATCGTTCGCGATGTTCTCGCGTTCGCCGGGATCGGTGGTCATGTCGTAGAGCTCGACGGCGGGAGCATCGATGAAATGATGGTCGCCTTCGACGACCGAAACGAGCTCGCTCCATCCGAGGTGTATTCGCGGATACATCGTTTCGCTCGTGATCGTGCGATTCCCTTCCGCAGCGGCTCCCTCGACCAGGGGCATCAGACTTTTTCCGTCGGACTCGAAGGTGCGGCCGGCAAGTCCCGTGATCTCGCCGATTGTCGCCGGAATGTCGAGAAGCGCAACCGGAGCAGCGATCCGCCGTCCTCTGTTCGAATCCGGAAGCTTCACGATCAGCGGAACCCGGATCGCCTCCCGATAGAGAAAGATGCCGTGCTCACTCTCTCCATGATCACCAAGACCTTCGCCATGATCCGACAGGAAAATGATCAGGCTGTCGTCGTAGAGGTCCCTCGCCCGCATCGCATCGAGAAATCTGCCGAAAAGTTCATCGGACGCGGCCACCTCTCCGTCATAAGGGCTCGAGGATCCGGCAAACTCCGGAGTCGGTTCATAAGGAGCATGCGGCTCGAAAATGTGGACGAAGAGGAAGCGCGGCCCCGCGGTGCGATCGAGCCAGGTGATTGCACGATCCACGGTCTCGGCGCCGGGACGAGAAAGCTCGCCCACGGCGTCAACGCCGCCACCAACAATCTCGTCGTCCCACGAGTCGAAGATGGTACTCAGTCCCGTCTCACTCCGAAGAACCCAGGAGGAAACAAAGCCGGCCGTTCGATAACCCTGCTCCGCCAGCGCGACCGGAATCGAGGGGATCGAGGGATCGAGCCTGAACCCGAGATTGTCCCGGACTCCCGTCTCGGCTGGAGTCCTTCCCGTCAGCATCGAGACGTGGGACGGAAGCGTCAGAGGAGCCTGCGCGAATGCCGATTCGAAGAGCACCGCCTCCGAAGCGAAGTCGTCGATGTGTGGGGTCGAGGCATTTTCGTAACCGTAAACACCGAGCCGATCGGCTCGAAGCGTATCGACCGAGAAGATGACGATCAGCTCCGGCCTGGAAGTAGCAGCTGTTTCCGGCGCCTCGGAGCTGCATCCGAAAAGAGCCGCGATGACGGCCGCGAATCCAATCGCGCGCTTCTTCATCCGGAGCTCCGGGAATCCAGCATCCGAAGACCCTCGTCATCCGAGGTGATCTGGAAAACTTCGCGCGCCAGATTGCGCATCCGCGGTCCGGGGTTTTTCCGCAGCGCCTCCGCGATGACCGCCCGGGATTCCGAAGCCCGGCCAGCGCCATGAACGACGAGCGCGAGCTGCGACCACGCCATCACATTGTCCGGAAAAGTCTCGACCTCCTGTTCGAACGCGTCTTCCGCCTCTCGCGGCCAGCCAAGCTGAAGAAGTGCATCGCCGCGGCGTCGCTCGAGGTCGCGGACGGGCGGGCTGCCGCCGTCGGCGATCAGACCGCGTATCTCGTCGAGACTCGAGAGTACCGCTGTCCAGTCCTTACGCCGCTCGGCGATCTGCGATTCCACGATGATGAGCGAGACTCGCCGCCCTCCGGCATCGATCGCACGTCTCAGTGCCTCCGCTGCTCCTTCGAGATCCCCCTTCGCGAGCCGGACGGTCGCGAGCACCTCCATGCCCTGAGAAGGAGACGTCTCCGCAGCGATCTCCGCGTAGGTCGCAGCTCCGTCGAAGCGCCGGGCCTCGAGGTTGAGCGTCGCCAGCATCAGGGCGGTCTGTGGATTGCCCGGAGATCGTCGCATCTGCTCCTCCATCGCGGCGATCGCTCCCTCGAGATTGCCTCTCATTTTTTCTGCCGCGGAGATGAGCCCCCAGGCCTGAAGAAAGTTCGGGTTCTCGTCGATGATCGAGCGGCCGACCGCGATGGCCCGATCGAGGTCTCGCTCCTGCAGGGCGCGCGTCCCCTCGCCGAATCGTGCGATGGTGTCGATGTGCTCCTTCGGATCGGGAAGCTCCACTGCGTAGTCCGACGACCCGCCTCCGAGGTAGCCGAGCGACTGGAGCCGGCTGACCTGTTCGGCGCTCTCGACTGCAGGCCCGGAAAACGACGTTCCCGCGAGCCGCTCCTCGAGGGTGCGCCGAAGGTCCGCAACGACTCTCCGCTGCTCTGTCGCGATATTGACGGCTTCACCCGGGTCCGCATGGTAATCGTAGAGCTCGACTGCCGGCGCGTCGATCAGGTGGTACTGGTCGGTGACCTCGGAGTGGAGCTCCTGCCAGCCGTAATGAAGTCGCGGATACCACGACTCCGCGTAGACCGACCTCTCTCCTGTCGGTTCCGCGAGAATGTCGATACCGTCGAATTCTTCGGGCACCGGCTCGCCCACCACTTCGAGGATCGTCGGCATCACGTCCGCAAGCGAGACCACCGCGTCTGATGTCTCCCCTCCCTTCTCATTCCCTGGAAGCTTGATCAGGAGAGGAACCTGAATTGCCTCGCGATAAATGAAGACACCGTGCTCCATCTCCCCGTGATCCCCGAGACCTTCACCGTGATCGGAGAGCAGGACGATGAGCGAACGATCGTACAAATCCATCCGTCGCAGATCTTCGATGAACCGACCGAAGATCTCGTCCGAGCGCCGAACCTCGGCGTCATACGGATCCTCCCCTTCGATTTCCGACGGGTCCCAGGGGAAGTGGGGTTCGTAGAGGTGGAGAAATCCGAATGATCTGTTTCTTCCGGGCTCCGCTTCGAGCCAGTCGACGAGCGCCTGTCGCGTTGAATCACCATCCCGCTGCCAGGAACTGATCGTCTCGCCCGCCATTTCGGTGACGAGATCGTCGTAGTGATCGAAACCGAGATCTGCTCCGGTCTCTCGACGAAGAACGAAGCTCGAGATCGCAGCGCCAGTTCGGTATCCCGAAGCCTTCAGAACGCTTCCGAGAGTGACCTCGTCCTCTGCGATCCTGTATCCGATGTTGTCGCGTACCCCGTGACGGTAGGGAAGTTTGCCGGTGAAGATCGTTGCGTGCGACGGAAGCGTGAGAGGAACCGCGCTGAACGCCTTTCGATAGAGGATCGCATCTTCTCGAAACCGATCGATCGACGGCGTTGTGCCGCGTTGATATCCGTAGATGGGAAGACGATCGGATCTCAGCGTGTCGATCGAAATGACGAATACCGGAGTGTCCGCATGCACGGACTCGATGGGCGCTTCGTTTCCGCATCCCGCGACGATTGCAGACATCGCCAGGATCGCGCCGGCTCGATGGAACGTCATGATCACGCGGGCTTCAACGCGAGCCAGGGGTGTTCTACTTCACGAAGTCGTTTACGAAAAAGAAAAGCCTCGGGGTCTTGCGACCCCGAGGCTGTGAAGCGACTGTCTGACCGGAAACTCAGAACCGGAAACCGGCCGAGAAACGATAGGTACGCGGCAGCTGGTAGTGATTCGGGCTGGTCGCGGTACCGAAGCTGGCATTCTTCCGCCAATCCACACCCTCGACCGGTGTATCGGTGAAGGGGTTGAAGTTGGTGAGCCGGCTGACGCTGGTGCTTCCCGCGATCTGCGCCGATTCGTCGAAGAGATTGAGAACTTCACCTTCGAGGAAGATCTCGAATCCACCGATCGGGAGACCCCAGTTGAGGGCCAGGTCGGTTGCCGTCAGATCATCCCATCGGAACTCACCCCGGTCGCTGAAGAAGTACGTGACCGAGCCGGGCGGGGTCGCATAGCCAGGATTCGTGACGAAATTAGCAACCGGAACGTTGGCAACGGCAGAGTACGCGGTACCGGAATCGTAGCGCTCGAGAACCGAAATGTTGAGGTTTCCGAGTCCGCCGAGCGGCAGGTCGTAGCCCAGCCAGATACGTGCTTTATGCGTCTGATCGGAAAGAAGGAAACCGGTCGGGTTGTGAGCGGCGAAGCCCCGATACTCGACATAGGTGTTGATGTTGTCGGTGATAGGACCGCTGCCCCTGTTCTCACCTTCCGTGTTGCCTTTCGTCTCCGACCAGGTGTAGTTACCGCCAATGTTCAGGCGAGGCATCGGGCGGAATCCAGCCTGTAGAACGATTGCATCGTAGGTCCGCTCGAGGTCGTTGGTGTTGCCGAACCGAGTCAGATCGAGCTCGTTACCCGCGGCCACGATCGTCTCACCAGGCGTGGTGAACGTAGCGTAGAAATCAGCCCAGTCACGATTGATGTAGTCCGCACGAACGAAGCCGGTGCGACCCAGCGTGGTGCCGAAGCCGACTGTGAACTCGTCGACGCTCGGGCTCTGCAAACTACCATCGAAAATCTGGTTCACGCCGGGGATACCGGCGCCGACCAGAAGATCGGTGTTGCCGACTCCACAAGTGGACGGATCGTTCGGATCCGAGCACTGGCTGAGGAACCACCTGAAGACCTCTTCGAGAACGCCAAACGAATCGAGACCGCTGTCCGGGCCGCCGATCGTCGGTCCACGATACTCGAACTGGAAGTACGAAGGATTACCGCCACCAGCCGTACCGCCGATACCTTCCTGGATCTTCGAGACGTACTTCGAATAGCTGGCGTTGACGCGGAAACGGCCGTCACCGTTAACGTCCCAGGTTGCGCCGAGCCTCGGGCTGAGATTGCTGTCATCCGAGATCTTGCGGCCGGAGCTGTCGGCGCCGTCGTTTTTGTCGTACCGGGCGCCGATGTTGAAGCTGAAGTTCTGGTTGAAGTCCCACTTGTCATTGATGAAGATCGAGTCGGTCTGAAAGTCCGAACCCTGAGAAAGGATCTGGATCGGAACCCACTGAATCAGATCTCCCTCGGCGATTACGGGGCGGAGTTCTCCGGTCGAGGTGCGCGTCGGCCGGATGCCGTTGTAGACGTAGATGTCGAACGCCGAACCGGACTGATGGTTGTTGGCGAAACGGCTTTCTGCAAAGTTCTCGTAGCCCGCGACGATGCTGTGCGATCCGAGATTCGCCGTCGAAAGGTAGTACGTACCTTTCAGCTGAATCGTCTCGCTCTCACGGATCTCGTCGTCGCAGATTCCGCAGAAGATTGGAGCACCCCAGGCGCCGCCGAACGAAAGGTCGTATGCCCAGGTTCCAAGGGCGATGTCACGGGGATCCGTGAAGTCGGTCGTGATGAAGTCGCCGCCGCTGTTCGAGAACCGGAGATCGCGGAACGAGTAGCCCGCTTCGACGAGGAAGTTGTCGCTCATCACGCCGGAGTACTGCGCAGTGATCAGCTCACGCGGGAGCTGACGGCCATTGATGTCCATCGTGCTGAGGTCCCAGCAGCCGAACGCGCAGTGCGGAGTCTGGTCGACTGTGTAATCGAGATAAGTACCGACGAGGCTGTGAGCCTCGCCGAGGCGACCGCTGAGCTTGGCTTCCCACCGCTCATCGGTCTGAATCGTCGTCGGACGCGGAATCGTGCTGGCCGTGAAGAAGCCAGGGAGATCCTGCTCAAAGTAACGGCCCGCTCCAAAGAACCACAGCCGATCGCGAACGATCGGTCCGCCGAGGGTCGCCTCGTACGTCTGGTTCAGATTGCTCTCCTGCTGCGGCTCGTCGAGAGGAGTCGTTTCATCCCATGAAGGATTCGTGAAACTATCGCGGAAGCTTCCCGAGAACTCGTTTCCACCGGACTTGGTAATCGCCGAAACGACACCGCCCGTAAACCGGCCGAACTCGGCCGAGATCGAGCCCGTCAGAATCGATGTTTCCTCAATCGCATCCTCGATGAAGAGATTGTCCGTCTGACCACGAATGTTCTCGTTGGTCGCCGCTCCGTCGATCAGGAAGAGTGAATCGAATGCATTCGCTCCGCTGATCGTAATCGCGTTGCCCGGACCATTCGTGCTCGTGGACGGGGCGAGCGTAACGACATTCTGAATCGTTCGCCCGATCGGGAGATCAGAAACCATCTCCTGCTCGAACGAGGTCGCGACTTCCGTCGTTTCCGCCACCGTCACCGCTGCCGCCGTGACTGTGATCTCGCTGGCGAACTCCGACAGCATCATCTCGGCGTTGACTCTCTGCGTACGCGCGAGCCCGACTGTGACCTGCTGCTGCTGAGTCGTCATTCCAGACATGTCGAACTGCACTGTGTACTCGCCGGGCGGAATCGAGGGGAAATTGTAGTTCCCGTTGATGTCCGTCACGGCCACACGTGAGCCCATCAGATTCGGAGAGGTGATCGTGACCGTCACCCCCGGGAGCCCCGCTCCCGCATGCGTCACCGTCCCGGTCAATGTACCCGTGGTTCCCTGCGCGAACGCCGGAATCGAGCACAGGAGCAGAACGGCTAACAGTCCCAATACGTGTTGGTTTGACTTCATGTAAACCTCCTTGGGTTTATGTGGACACTGCACAATGAAACTCAACTGCCGCTCCGTCTCTCGTGCAACCGGACATCCAGCGCTCGCCACGCGCTATCTGTTGCATCGTCGCAAGTTATGAGTTTCTCCTTCCCGAGGAGTCTTCAACGGATTGATTGCGGTGATCTGAATGTCGAAGCTGCTGCAACCAATTGTGTTACGCCCGAGTTACGGGGAAAACAAAGCAGGCAAGGGCGCGACTATCCCGCTTCCGTTCGTTCATCGGGTCCTGAATCCCGCATCGGCCAATCGCGATCAAATTTCCGAATGAGCCGATGAAACCTTTTCAGTTTTGTCGCGTTTTTACGAGAAGAAGACTTCTGATTAAACGTAGAATCGGTGGCCGATGGCTGTCTGCAGGACACTCAAATACAAGATTCGAAGCGAGAACGGAAGCGAGGCCGAGCGTATGCTCTGGACTTTCCTCCGAAGCATCCGTATGGTCGAGCCGGGAACCGATTACCGCGCATATGTTCACGAGGACGGTCAGACCTACACGCACGTCGCGTCCTTTATCGATAGTGAAGCCGAGTTTCATCATCGCAATGCTCCGTACACACAGAAGTTTCGCGACTCGATCATGCCTCTCTGTGAATGGGGGCCTCAGTCCGAAAAGGTGAGATCGTTCGGCTGAACCGCGTCGTTGCCTCGAAGTACTCAGACCGTCTCGTTGTTCTCGGGAACCCTCTTCGAAGCGTACATCTCCGAGTCGGCCTGATCGATGGCCTTGCTCAAACTCTCGAGCGAAGTAAACGACCGGACGCCGATCGAAACGGCGGTCGGAATAGTCGACTGAATCGCGGCATCGTCGAGCCGGCGGTCGAGATCTTCGAACCGAGCCCGCGCGGCGACCTCGTCGAGTCCGAACAGAATGACGAGGAACTCGTCACCGCCCCATCGAAACACGAGATCATCACTTCGAACCAGCGCGCGTATGGCCGTCGCAACCTGTCGGATCGCGACATCACCCGCTGCATGCCCGAACGTGTCGTTGATCGCTTTGAGGTCGTCGATGTCGACGATCGCAACGCTCCCATGTTCTTCTCCTGAAGTCCGCTGCACGAGCGAGTAGTACGCATGACGGTTCAACACCTCGGTCAGCGGGTCGTGGCTGGCCAGCGATTCGAGCCGGTGGTAGGACTCGGTCAAAGCGAGCTGCGCCGCGACCGCCGCCAGCAGTTCGATGTCCTCGGCCGAGTACTCCGTCTCCGAACGCTTCGGGCCGAAAAGAATGAAACCCGTCACGCTGGAGTCGACGATGATCGGAACAATCAAGGACGCGCCGGTGACGCTCAGCCAGATCCAGTAGCTTCCGTCCAAAGAATGCCGTCGCAGATCGACGCTCGGGTTGAGAATATCGACCGAGACCGCATCGCCCCGTTCCTCGAGCAAACGCAAAAGCTCATGATCCGCCGGCAGCGCGGGCTCTCCTCTCGGTAACCCGAGGGTCGTCCGCGCCCGGAAAACCATCCCTCCCGGGTCGGGCCGCCAGATCGAGACGTATTCGGGATGGAGCGCTTTCTCGGTCTCGGTCAGGATGATTTTCTCGAGCGTTCGGACATCGGTGCCCTTCTGGATCAGTGAGATGAGCTGAACCAAAGCCTTCCGTGCATCGTACTCGTCGCGGAAGAACCTCCGATCGATGAAATCGGCCACACGCCTTCTGAGTCGCAACATCAGGATCCAGGCAAGCAAAACGATCACGCCTTCCCACAGATGCGCTACAAACAGATCCCTCAGTGTGTTGTCGCGATGAACCCAGAGAAGAACGAGGAGAATCGCGACCGGTACGAGGAGGATTCCCGCAAGAACCATTCGCGCCAGAGTGTGCTGAACACTTTTTCGAATGCTCACCCTGATTCCGAATACGCGATGCCTCGCGATGGCCCAGACCAGGACCACAGCTCCGACGGCGACACCGATCCAGAAGACGATACGCCCGATGGCCGACCAGGTCGCTCCGGCTCCCGCCGCGTCCAGAAAGATCCCGAAAAAATATCCGGCGGCCGCGGGTACCAGTGCCGCGAATACCATCCGGACGCGTCTCTCCTCGGAGCTGGATACGACGTTTCGGAACTGAACCGAGAGTATGACCAGCGAACAGACCAGCAACGCTGGACTGAAGATTTCGTCGAGTCGCCGGTAGTTGAACACCGTGGAGATCTCCGGTGAATAAAAAAATGCGAAAACCCTCCGGATGCCGACGATCGCGATCGGGAAGACTACGAGATACGGGAGCCATTGAATCCACCGAGTACCGCCTCGCACTACGAGAGACCGGGGAAAAATCAGAGCGAAATGCACAATGGCGCCCAAGAATCCGATCCGGAGGAGAACATCCGTCGCGTGAATGACGGTCAACACGGGAGCCCCCAGGATCGGTTCGAATATTCCACCGAAGCCCGGAAGGTCGAACAGCTCGTTGCTGCCTACGAAGCACGCCAGCGCCGCCGCCATGGCGCGAGCCGGCGCATAGCCTGGCCTCAAAGCCAGAAGAGCTGCCGCGAGCGCGAGAACCAGAAGGTTGATCGTGATCCGCATCCAGTCGGTAATCGCCGGAAGGAAGCTCCCGGAACGGATGGCCTCCAGGCTCCGGCCGGCCCGTCGCGACACCGGCACGATCGTGATCGTCCGAAGTCTTCCGTCGCGCTCGATCAGCAGGGGTGCCGCTCGATCCGGGACGATCTCGTACAGCGGAGGAAGGCCGCTCGACGTGGTCCGACCCCCCGGTCCCGCCGCAAGCCGGTCACCCGGTCGGATTCCGGCCTGATCTGCCGGGCCCCCCTCGGTCACGGCCGTCACCACTCCGCTGCTCTGCTGCCACTCGAGTCCCGGCGCCGCGGCGCCGGACAGCGCCAGCAGGAGAAGCGAGAACATCGCTGCGGCGATCCCGATCAGGAGCCAGCAGAACCGGGAGCCCCCGGGGAAAAACTCTCTTCCAGGTCTCACCGTCAGCTCGAGGTCTGGGCCGCATTTCTCGACGGCATCAGCTCCGAGAGTATCCAGATCGGCCCGATCAGCAGATGCGTCAGGTTTCGCGCAAATGCCGGAGCCTTTCTCTCGTAAAGCCCGTGCCCGAGAAACTGCAGGATCCAGCCGAGGACAAAAAGGACAACGTTGATGGAAAGAGGGATGTAGGTGCCGACGACCCACGCCACGAGCGAAACCACGAGCATCGCCGCGCCGTATCGCCAGTCGAGAGCGAAATAGAAGACTCCCGCTGCGAGGATCAGCAGCAGCGCGGCATCGACCCAGCCTCCGGTCCCGGGGAGATCGAGACGCGACAGCAGGCCGAGCAGCGAAAGGAGAATCATCGGAATGCCGAATCGATGACAGATCTTGTTTCCCGCCGTACTATGGTAGGAGGCGTAATCAGCGAAGAGATCATCGAGACGGCTCACGCGTCCATTCTGCCACAGGAGTAATCCTCGAGGCAGGGGCTGTTGCGGAAACCGGAGGGACGAGGTTGGAAGAGCGAAGAAGCCGATCGCGGTGGGTCATTGCGCAGAAATGGCTGATCTGGCTCAGCCTGATTGGTGTGGTATTCCTTCTTCGCCATCTCTTTCCGATCTTCTTTTTCACGTTCATCCTCGCCTACATCGGCAACACGATCGTGAGAGTGGCCTCGCGCCGCTATCCACAGCGTCGGATCATTCTCGTGGTCCTCTATGCCGGTCTCATCGCCGCGATGAGCGGGGTCCTCGTGATCGTCGTACCGAGATTGCTGTATGAAGCGAGGGAGCTCGCCCGCTCCTACATCGAAAAGGATCCTGCTGCAGTCACCAGCTACGAGGAGATGGGTGGCAGTCGCCCGGTTCCGCAGATGTCGGCACCCCCGCCCGTCGATGCGGCCCCGGTCGAGGGGGATCTCGAGAATGCCGAAGGAATCGAGCCGTCTCTGATCAGCCGAGAGGTGAGACGGATATTCGACTCGTTCGTTCAGAGATCGCTGGGAAGCGACACTCTCGCCTCGCTCAAACTCAACGAGTTCTACGAGGTCATCATCACGCAGGTAGAGATCTGGGTCGCGGAGTTCGTACCACAGGTGATCATCGGCATTCGGGAGCTCGTCAACGGATTTCTCCGGGTGGCGCTTCAGTTCGGGCTCGCGATTCTCCTCTCCTTCCTGATTCTGTGGGATCTTCCCCGGCTGCGGAGAGAGATCCGCCGCCTGGCGACCGGGCGGACCTCCGAGGTCTACGAGGAGATCGCTCCCGGGATGACCGCTTTCGGCGTGATGGTAGGGAGGGCCTTCGAAGCCCAGACGGTGATCGCACTCGTCAACACCCTGCTCACGTCGCTGTCATTCATGGCACTCGGCCTGACGTCGATCTCGCTGTTGAGCGTCATCGTCTTCCTCTGCAGCTACGTTCCGGTCTTCGGGGTCTTCCTTTCGACGATCCCGGCTGCATTGATCGCTCTGAAGGTGGGCGGGATCTCGAAGGTCCTCTGGCTCACGGTCGCGATTCTCGTCGTTCACGCGATCGAGGCGTACGCGCTCAATCCGGTCATCTACGGCCATCACATGCGCATGCACCCCATTGCCGTTCTGGTGATTCTCCTGGTAGGAGAACATCTTTTCGGGATCTGGGGTCTGCTTCTCGGCGTGCCGATCGCCGCGTTCGTCTACCGTTATGTGATTCGGGGAGACGAGGTCACTCTCGGCCCGGCGGAATCTCACGCGCGGCTGGAAGCGGCATCTTGAGCGGCCCGTACTTCGCGTACGGATCGAACCTTCATCGGAGCGGAATGCGCAAGCGATGTCCGGAGGCACGTTTCGTATCGAGCGCAACGCTGACCGGCTGGCGCTTTCTCATCAATTCCAATGGGTGGGCGACCATCGTTCCCGCGCCGGAGGACGTCGTTTTCGGCTGTCTCTGGATTCTGAGCGAGGCCGATGAACACCGCCTCGACAGCTACGAGGACGTCGCGGGGGGACTGTACGAGAAAACGATCGTATTTCCCGGTCCGAAGGGGGATCGAGCAATGACATATGTGGCCACGAACCGTCAGCCAGGCAGTCCGAATCCCGACTATCTCGAAAGGATCATCGGTGCTCTCGAGAACCTCGACGCACCGCCCGAATACGTGAGCTCGATCGTGACGCGGTTCCCGCCCGGGAAATCGGAAGGCCATGCCGGCCGTTGAAACCAGCGTCGTACGAGGCCATAATCAATATTGCAACCGTTCGCGTAAGGGTGTGAAGGGTGTGATTTACAGATGAATCGGCTGGCTCTCATATTTCTGGTCCTGACGATGACGTCTCCGTCGATGCTCCGCGCGAACGCGCAGGAAGCAGAGGAAGCGACCCTGTTGCGCGAGGGGGCCAGCGAGGAGATCCTGATCGTTCGCGAGGGCGACGTGATCCTCGTCCCGGCCGATCGCATCGTCCGGGCCCTCGGCGGTACCGTCGAAAAGACGACGGAAGGATTCGCGCTCGAGGTCGACGGCAGACGAGCCTCCGTCTCGACCACGAGCCGCACCGCACTCTCCGGCGAAGATCTCATCACGATGCCGGTCCTACCGGTATCGATCGAGAACCGGCTCTTCGTTCCGATCGAGTTCTTTGCGGATTTTCTCCGTCCATCCGAGCTCGCTCTCGCATGGGACGAAACGCTCCGGGCCGTTTCGATCCAACCCCTCGTCCGCAATCCCGTATCGGTCGAAGTCTCGATCATCCGGGTCGACCCGATCTCGAAACTGATCCTGCAGACGGAGACGAAACGGAACTATCAGGTAGTTCGCCGGCCTGCATCGTATGTGATCCGTTTCGGCGCACCCGTGTTCGCCGATTTTTCCGAAAAGCGATTCGATGACCCGATGGTCTCGAGGGTCACGGTCCGGGGTAACGAGCTGGAGATCTTTCTCAGAACCCCTCAGGCCGCCGCCGACGCGTACGAGCTCGAATCACCTCCGCGGATCGTCCTCGACATCGCTCGAGGATCGGCACCGACACTGAGCGCTCCTCCGCCACCGAGGCGACCGAGTTACGACCAGACTCCGGAGCTCGACATGATCGTGATCGATCCGGGCCATGGCGGAGTGGAGATCGGGGCGCAGGCCCCCGACGGGTTTTTCGAAAAGGATCTCACTCTTGCAATCTCGAAACGCCTGCGCGAGATTCTTCGCGCACGCGGATGGCGCGTCACCCTGACTCGCGACGAAGATACGCAGGTCGCGCATGACGACCGAACGGCCATCGCAAATCAGCAGCGCGCCGACCTCTTTCTGTCGATTCACATGAACGCTGCGCCAGTTCGCTCGGCGACCGGAGCCGAGACGTACTTCCTTTCCCTCAAGGCCACCGACGAGCGGGCACAGCTGTCGGCCGAACGCGAAAATCTCGGCGCGCCCGCGCAGGCACCCGGTGGGAACGATCTCGACCTCATTCTGTGGGACCTCGCGCAGCAGAGCTACCTCAAGGAATCGAGCCGATTCGCCGAGCACATCCAGGACGCCATGGCAATCGCGACAGGCGTCGAGCGTCGCGGGGTCAAACAGGCACCGTTCCGGGTCCTCGTCGGCGCAATGATGCCTGCCGTGCTCGTGGAAGTCGGCTTCATCTCCAATCCGGATGAAGCGAACAGACTCCGCGACGACGGCTACCAGATCGCCGTCGCGAGCGCGCTTGCCGATGGAATCGAAGCGTACCGGGCCGAGTACGAATCGAGGGAGAATCCCCGGCAAGCCGAGCGGCAAACTTCGCCGGATGCGGCTTCGGCGGCTCCGGGCGGGACGTCCCGGAGGTGAAGCGCTTCCGCGTATTCTTCTCCCCTCTGACCCTTCTGCTGCTCGCCGCCTGTGCGAACGAGCCGCCATCAGCTCCCCCCACCACCACGCCCGACACCCGACTCACCGACGAGGGCCAGCCGACCCAGCGCGAGATCAGTCTCTATTTCGCGAACCCTTCGCTCGGCCTCACCGCCGAAACCCGGACGGTCGTGGTCCCCTCCGACCCTCCCCTCGCCCTCGCCCTGGTCGTCTCCGAGCTTCTCCGTGGCCCCCTCGAGGAAGGTCTCTCTCCGCTGTTTCCGTCCGACACCATCGTCCTCTCGGCCTACCTCCTCCCTGATCAGGTGGCGATCGTAGACCTGGGTGGGAAGACGCTCGAGGATGGATGGCAAACCGGCAGTCTCAACGAGATGCTCGCCATCCGCTCCGCCATTCTGACCGTCACCACGAACTTTCCCGAGGTCCGAAGCGTTCAATTTCTGGTGGCTGGCTCGATTCGTGCGACGATCGGAGGGCACGTCGATAGCTCAAAGCCACTGGTGCCTTTCGGCCCCTGATGGTTACCGATCTGTTACGTGTGAATTTTTTCACGATCATTGAAACATGACTTGTGCGATAATGCTCGACGCAGCAAGCAAACGAATGGAGTTACTGGATGGGCAGGTGGAAATCTCGTCGACGTATTCATCCTGCCAAATCAAATGATGAAGCCATCATTTTCCTGATGATCTTTCCAAACTATCCCCACTGAATATCCCATCAGAAATCGTTTCCCGACCCCATCCAGTTAAATGCGAGCCCCGATCCGAAAGGATCGGGGCTTTTTTTGAGAAAGATAGAATTCTGCCCATGGCCGGCAATCGAAGGCTGACAATCCTGGACGTCATGGGGCCGGTCATGGTCGGCCCCTCCTCGTCCCACACCGCGGGAACCGCCCGGCTCGGGCGGGTCAGCCGCGAAGTGCTGGGCTTGGTTCCCGACGCACTCCGCTTCCATCTCCACCCTCCGCTGGAGAAGACCTATCGCGGACACGGCTCCGATTTCGCGCTGGTGGGAGGCGCGATCGGAATGAGTGTGGACGACCCGCGAATTCCCGAGGCGATTCGAATCGCCGAACAGAGCGGGGTGGAGATCGACTTCCAAGAAGAAGATCTGGGGGATGTGCATCCGAACACCGTCCGGATCGAAGCAGCTTCAGGATCGCGGACGGTGGAAATCATCGGCTCGTCGATCGGAGGGGCGGCGATCGAGGTCTTCCGCATCAATGGTTTTCCCTCCCGTTATTCGGGTGACTCGCCGACGCTGCTGATGTTCTATCGCGACCGCCTGGCAATGATCCACCAGGTGACCGGGATCCTCGCGGAAGAGGGAATCAACATCGCGTCTCTGGAGTGTTCACGCAAGGAGAGAGGACGCGAAGCGTTCATGCAGATCGACCTCGACTCGCCGCTGTCGTCCGGAGCCATTGCGACGATCCGCGGCCTCGAGGACGTTCGCGAAGCAATATTCATCGACCGTATCGCATGAGGAGGCGACATCCATGATCTCGACATTCAGAGAGCTCGCAGAGGAAGCCGACGGACGGGATCTCGCTGAGGTTCTGCTGGAAAGCGATGAGCAGAGCCTCGACGTCGCGCAGGAGACGATCCTCGAAAATCTCCGCAAGCGACGGAGCATCATGCTCGAGTGCGTCGCGCGAGGCCAGGGAGGCGGAACCTCCATGGGCAAGCTCGTCGGCAACGAAGCGAAGGCGCTCGCAGACGCTTACGCGTCGGGGGCCTGTTTTCTCGACCCGCTGACGATCAAGGCGATGATCTATTCGCTCGCCGTCATGGGGGAGAACTCGCGAATGGGGGTGATCGTGGCGGCACCCACTGCAGGAGCCGGAGGGGTCGTCCCCGGAATGCTCCTCGCGCTCGAGGAGGAGCGCTCGATCGATCCCGAGCGAACCGTGCGTGCGATGGCGGTGGCGGGTGGCGTCGGATCGCTCGTCGGGCTCCAGGCCGACATTTCGGGCGCCGCGGGAGGCTGTCAGAACGAGGTCGGCGTCGCCGCCGCGATGGGAGCGGCCGCCGCGACCTACATGATGGGCGGCTCGTCCAGACAGTGCATCCATGCGGCGGCCCTCGGTCTGAAAAATGTGCTCGGTCTCGTCTGCGACCCGGTCGGCGGTCTCGTCGAAGTTCCCTGCGTCAAGCGGAATAGCTTCTACGCGATTCATGGCCTCACCGCGGCCCAGCTCGCGCTGGCCGGAGTGGAGAGCGTCATCCCAATGGACGAAGTCGTCGAGGCGATGGTACGGATCGGTCGCGCACTTCCGCGAGCCTTGAAGGAGACCGCTGAAGGGGGTCTGGCCACCACGCCCACCGGCTGCGAGATCGGGGATCGCATCAAACGGGAGGCGAACGAGCGTCGCGCCGCCAAAGCGGCCGAACGTGAGCGGCTCGCGGCCGAACGGAAGGCTTCAGCCGAGTAAGTCGTAGCTACACGGCTGTTGGCCAAATCGATGACCCGAGAGCCCCGGTTAAGTCGCGCCAGCCTCTTCAACCGCGATTCACGAGCTTCCCCGAACACGGTCGACGCCCTCACAACTTGTCATCCTGAGCCGCCGAAGGACGGCGAAGGATGACAAGGGGCGGACTTTTTCCCGCCATCGTCTCTACCCCGGGTTTGAGCAACAGCACGCGAAGGTCGGACCCGCCCCCTCATTACGATTTTGACCCCGTCATCGGCCTTCTTCTAGACTGGCGCTCGAAAATTCGATCCCTCCGGGGAGAACGAAAGGACCACGCGCGATGACGGACGAACGAGACGACGAACTGACGCGGGAGGGTGCAACCACAGCCGATCTCCCTCCGGTCGGAGGCGCTGTCGACATGGGCAACATGTGGTTCGGTCAGCCACGCGCGCTCTCCACTCTCTTCTACACGGAGATGTGGGAACGGTTCAGCTACTACGGAATGAGGGCTCTCCTCATTCTCTTCATGACGGCCGCCGTCACCGGGCCGAATCCCGGCCTCGGTTATGGCGTCGAGTTGTCCGCGGCGATCTACGGTCTCTACACCGCAATGGTTTATCTGCTCGCCCTCCCCGGCGGCTGGGTCGCCGACAAGATCTGGGGGCAGAGACGGGCCGTTTTCGTCGGCGGATGCATCATCGCTTCCGGGCATTTCTCGATGGCCGCACCGATGATCGGACTCCCCGAGGAGTTCTTCTTCTTTCTCGGCCTGATTCTCATCGTGATCGGCACGGGGTTGCTCAAACCGAACGTATCGACGATCGTGGGCGATCTCTATCCTCGACCGACCGGACCCGCCGACGCCGCTGCCGCGCACTGGGGGGCGCGCCGTGATGCGGGGTTCTCGATCTTCTACATGGGGATCAACATCGGAGCAATTCTCGGACCGCTGTTCTGCAGCCTGATCGGCGAAAACTACAGCTTCCACCTGGGATTCTCTCTCGCAGGTTTCGGCATGGTTCTCGGTCTGATCCAGTACAAGCTCGGGGACCACTACTTCGGCTCGGCCGGCCTTCTCAAGACCGGTGAGCAGCCGGAGGTCGTCTCCCGCCGGGCTCGGGCGTTCTATCTGAAAGCCGCGGCGGTTGCAGCCGCCGCCATCATCTTCGGATATCTCGTCAATACCGGCGTGATCCCGACGACCCTGACCGAGATCGTGACGTGGATCGGATTCGGGATTCTCGTCCTGGTCCTCGCCTACTTCGCCTTCCTCATATTCGACGTCAAGCACGCCGCGGGAATCATCGTGGTCTGGGCCGCGCTGCTCGCCGCGTTCATCGGTGCTCAGGGAACCGAGGTGGGAGCACGAAATGCGACGCTCCTGACGCTCGCCGTTTTCATCGTCTACTGTCTGGCAGTCGTCGGAATCCGAGGCGAGGCTGTGAGCGCTCAACAGAAACGATACATGGTGATCGTCTGGGTCTTTCTGCTCGCGGCTCTCTTCTGGTCCGGATTCGAGCAGGCAGGCTCCTCGATGAACCTCTTCGCCGAAGATCTGACCGACCGGTTCTTCGGACCTGCTCCGAGCCTGACCCTCCTGATTTCGATCGTGATCGGAGTCGTCGTGGCCATCGCGCTGGGATACGCCTGGCTGCGAGGGATTCTCAGACGCCACGACCTCTTCCCTCTCGAGAAAGTCGTTACCGGTTTTCTCATCGTCGGCGCCGGCGTGGGAGCGTTCTGGCTGGCTCGTCGAATCAACGTCGGCTGGGAGATCCCGACCGGCTGGCTTCAGATGGTCAACCCGCTCATGATCGTCCTCCTCGCTCCGGTTTTCGGATGGCTCTGGACCTGGCTCGCGCGGCGGAACAGAAATCCTTCGATTCCGGTGAAGTTCGGACTCGGACTTCTCGGACTCGCCGCCGGCTTCTTCGTGCTCTCATGGGGTGCCGCGAACGCGACGCCGGATGCCCGGGTCGGTATCTCGTGGCTCGTCGTGACTTACTTTCTCCATACGGTCGGCGAGCTCTGCCTCTCGCCGGTCGGGCTCTCCTCGATGACCAAGCTCGCGCCGGACGACCGGGTTGGCCAGATGATGGGCATCTGGTTCGTCGCCACTTCGCTCGGGAATCTGATCGCGGGGCTGGTGGCGGGACAACTCGAATCCCTTGCTCCCGCTGCGCTCTTCAACAGCGTGGCACTGATCATCGGGGGCGGCGGACTGGTCGCACTGCTCGTATCGCCCGGGGTCAAGCGGCTGATGGGCAATATCGAGTAATTATTACGAATCGGTGAACGAGCGGCAGGGAGCCCCGAACCTCCTCCGCTCCTCGTCCGTCCAAGAAATGGATCGACGAGAATTACCCTTCATCCAAACTCCTACACGCAAGAAGGCCCCGGATCTTCCCCGAGATCCGGGGCCTTTGAGCTTTCAGTTAGACGGGGTCGGGGGGTTAACAGTTACAAAAAGCGGGCGCACCAAACCCCCCGGGGCTTGAGAATTCGCTTGAAAAAAAAATAGAAAACCCACCCCCCCCACA